>JAAYVC010000049.1 GCA_012517375.1 bacterium
AACGGCTCTGCGCCGTAAAATCAAGATACTGCTATGAGATTGCCGCGTCCTAACGCCTTCGGCGTTTCTCCTCGCAATGACGTTGGAGTTCGTGACGCTTTTCATCAAACGGGACTCCATTTCTCGAATCCTGACTAACCACGCCAGGGAATTTGTCCAGCTTCTGACCATCTTTCCCACCCCAAGAAATCGCTTCGCAATTTCTTGGGGACCCCGGGTCTGGAATCGATTCTGCCGAAGCTGTAGGCTTCCAGCCGCTACTTTTGGGGAGTATTTGACCATGATTCCTGATCGCAAAGAGTTAAATCTGACTTGGTTCGGGGTCCCCAACGGGGTGCGCAGCAACCTGTTGGGGTGAATTAATCCTGACCTCGCTTCGGCATACGAATTGCCTGATTCGTGCTACGAAACCGCCGGTCAAATATTTGAATCAGGACCAAACCGACTTGACCTTTACCCTGTTTTGTTCTATAATTAAGGCTGAATGTCTGTTGTTGCAGTATATCGTCCTATGGACGAAGTTGAAGCAAGAGCGATACTTGCATATCTCAAGGGAGAGGGAATACGCGCTGAATTGAGGGTTTTTCACAACCCTTGGGAGATTTCTTGGCTTGAAGGAAGGTCCTGGGGAGAAATACTGGTCTTGGAAGAGGATAGCGAACGCGCCCGCACGGTTATTGAGGATTTCTTATCGCTAACCTCGCAGGACGAAGAATCTCAAAAGGAACCTCCGGACGTTTCTTGAAACGGCGTCAAAAAAATATTAAGAATCGCATATCCGAAAGTTAAGGAGGATTAGTGAAATTCGTATACCGTTTTGGTGGAGAAAAGGCGGATGGCTCTGCCGCCATGAAGAATGTGCTTGGCGGAAAGGGCGCTAACCTGGCAGAGATGACTAATCTTGGTATTCCTGTGCCGCCCGGCTTTACCATCTCGACTTCTTTATGCATGGATTACCTTAAAACAGGCAAATACCCCAAAGGTCTGAAGGATGAGGTGGAAAAAGGCCTGAAGCATATAGAAAAGCTAATGGGCAAGAAGTTCGGCGATTCCTCTAATCCTCTTCTTGTTTCGGTGCGCTCAGGCGCGCGGGCTTCAATGCCTGGCATGATGGATACCATCCTTAATCTGGGCCTTAACGACAAGACGGTTGAAGGTCTTGCGGAATTGACCTCCAATCCCCGGTTCGCATACGATTCGTACCGGCGTTTCGTGCAAACATACGGCGACGTAGTCCTGGGCGTGAAGGCAAGCTCAAAGGATGAACACGATCCCTTCGAAATCATGATTGATGAGGTTAAGCACGCAAAGAACGCATCTTTCGATACCGAATTGAGCGCCGAAGACTGGAAAGCTTTAGTCAAGCGCTTCAAGTCCATGATCAAGGATTTAACCAATGCGGACTTTCCTAACGATCCAGAGAAACAGCTCTGGGGAGCCATCGAGGCCGTGTTCCGCTCGTGGAACAACCCTCGCGCGATAACGTACCGCAAGCTTAACCGTATTCCCGACGACTGGGGTACTGCCGTAAACGTTCAGGCAATGGTATTCGGAAACATGGGTTCTGATTCGGGTACAGGCGTTGCATTTACACGCGACCCTGCAACAGGCGAGCGAAAGTTCTACGGCGAATACCTTGAGAACGCGCAGGGCGAAGACGTCGTGGCTGGAGTAAGAACCCCTAAGCCCATCTCCCAGCTTGAGAAAGAGATGCCCAAGGTCTACTCAAAACTAATGAAGATTCAGTCCAGGCTCGAACGTCATTACCGGGACATGCAGGATATGGAGTTTACGGTAGAACGAGGTAGACTCTGGATGCTTCAAACGCGCGCAGGAAAAAGAACTGGCTTTGCCGCAATCAGGATTGCGGTTGATATGGTCGACGAGAAGCTCATAAGAAAGGATGAGGCGCTACTTCGCATAGATCCTGAACAATTGAACCAGCTGCTCCAACCTGTATTCGACCGTTCTGAGAAGAAGAAAGCGGTGGCCGAAGGCCTCATTCTAGCAAAAGGATTGCCCGCAGGCCCTGGTGCGGCAACAGGGAAGGTTGCATTTAATGCCGACGACGCAGAAGAGTGGGCAAGAAAGGGTTCGAGCGTGATTCTTGTACGAATCGAGACCTCACCCGAAGATATCAGGGGAATGGCTGCCGCTCAGGGAATCCTCACACAGCGTGGAGGAATGACCTCTCATGCCGCATTGGTGGCAAGACAGATGGGAAAAGTGTGTGTTGCAGGTTGCGGCGACCTTGCAATCAACTACAAAACCCGTCAGATGACCATCAAAAACATGGTAATCAAGGAAGGTGATTTTTTGTCGATTGACGGTACAACAGGCGAGGTAATAGCTGGAGAGGTGACAACAAGACCCTCGGAGGTTATACAGGTGCTCATCGAGGGTTCCATGAAGCCTGACCAGTCGGAAACGTACAAGCGCTTCGCAAAGCTCATGAAATGGTCGGAGGAGTCGGCCAAACTTGGAGTTCGAGCTAACGCCGACAAACCTGAACAGGCCGTTATAGCAAGGCGCTTCGGTGCAGAAGGAATCGGACTCTGCAGGACCGAACACATGTTCTTCGAAGGAGCAAGAATTGACGCCGTCCGTGAGATGATTCTTTCGGATGATGAAAATGGCAGGCGCAGAGCGCTCACAAAACTTCTGCCCATGCAGAAGGAGGATTTCGTTGGTCTTTTCAGGGTGATGGACGGCTTCCCTGTAATAATCCGGACTCTTGATCCGCCGCTCCACGAGTTCCTGCCGCACGACTCCGAGACTATCAAGGAACTTGCCGAGAAGATGAACGTAGGAGAAGAGAAGATTAAGGGAAAAATTGCTGAACTGCACGAGTTTAATCCCATGCTCGGTCATCGCGGATGCAGGCTTGGGATAACCTATCCAGAGATTACCGAGATGCAGGCCCGTGCCATCTTCGAGGCTGCGTGTCTGGTAATAAAGGAGGGCAAGACGGTAATACCGGAGGTCATGATACCGCTTGTTGGCAACATCAATGAGCTCTCGAATCAGCGTGAAGTTGTAGAAAACACTGCTAAACAAGTACTTACAGAACAAGGCATAGACATGCCCTACATGATTGGAACCATGATTGAGGTCCCGAGGGCAACCGTCACGGCTGATGAGATAGCAACCAAGGCTGAGTTCTTCAGCTTTGGAACCAACGACCTGACGCAGACAGCCATGGGTTTTTCAAGGGACGACTCCGGCAAGTTCCTTTGGGATTATATCGACAAGGGGATAATCAAGGACGATCCCTTCCAGACCCTTGATCAGCGAGGCGTAGGCTCACTCATAAGGCTTGCGATAGAACTAGGACGTCAGACCAATCCCAAGCTCGAAGTCGGCATCTGCGGAGAACATGGTGGCGACCCAAGGTCGATTGAGTTTTGTCATACCGCCGGACTCAACTACGTTTCATGCTCACCCTTCCGCGTGCCCATCGCAAAACTTGCCGCTGCGCACGCCGCTTTGAAAAATGCAATATTGGAACCAAAGAAAAACGGTGGCAGGAAAAAGGCAAAGAAATCGTCCGCTCAAACAAAAAAGAGATAATACTATAATAGAGATGCTGATAAGAGTCCCTTTCACGGGGATTCGTAAATGCAGGAAAAAGTATAATCTCGCTACAATATATACCCTGTCTTCAGGAGGTATTCAATGATCAGGAAATGGCTTCTTGCGGGAATCTGGCTGGCATTTATTGCAATTTCTTGTGAAAGACCTTCCCCTGGCTATGCAAACGTAAAAGTGTATTCAGAGCCAGCTGGCGCTGACGTGTTTATTGATGACAGCTCCACAACGCTAAAAACCGACTGCACATTGAAGGATATTCTTCCCGGCGAGCGCGGGATAACCCTAATGCTTCAGGGATATGAAGACTGGGATACGACCATTTTGCTCGAAGATGGCGACGTCGCAAAAATTCATGCTAATTTGAGGAAGATCGACAGTACCCTTGGAACCATAATCATCTCGTCTGTTCCTCAAGGTGCGGATGTTTTTCTGGATGATAGCGCAACCGGCAAGAAAACCGACTGCACTCTGCATAACGTCAAGCTGGGCAATGTCACGCTAAGGCTCGAACTCCCAGGATACTTTCCTTATGAAAAGAAAATTTATATTCAGACAGGCGCGACATCGGGCATAAACGCGGTACTCGAGCGGGATGCCTTAGCCTGGAAATACAAAACCGGCTGGATTGTCAACTCCTCGCCGGCAATTGCTTCCGACGGCACCGTCTATGTTGGTTCCTGGGATAAAAGCTTTTACGCTTTCAGCAAGGACGGCTCCCTCAAATGGAGTTACCTGACAGGTTCATTCGTGGAATCCTCTCCAGCGATAGGTCAGGATGGAACAATCTACTTCGGCTCTCATGACGATTACGTCTATGCTCTTACAACGCTTGGAAGCATGAAATGGAGATACGGCTCCTCCTCCGAGGTTACATCATCGCCCGCAATAGCCGCAAACGGCACCATATACTGCGGGGCAAGGGCAAGAAGAGAAGTGACCCAGGAGATAGTCGATTATCTTTACGCATTAAATCCTGATGGCTCGCTTAAATGGAGATTTGAGATTGGAGAGGAATCGTTCAAGGTTACGGCTTCGCCCGTTATAGCCTCGTCAGGAAACATCTACTTCGGGTGCGAAGACAAGAACCTCTACTGCATCAACACATCGGGGACAAAGGAATGGAGCTTTCCCGCAGGCGGAGTTATTAACTCATCGCCAGCTATAGCCCAGGACGGGACTATTTATTTCGGTTCGGACGATAAGAAGCTTTACGCGTTGACATCCAGTGGTTCACTCAAGTGGAGCTATACAACGGAAGGACTAGTCCAATGCTCGCCCTCTCTTGGGACTGATGGAACCATTTATGTAGGCTCATCAGATGGTTATCTTTACGCAATAACACCTCAAGGAACCTTGAAATGGCGCTATAAAACAGCCTCGTCTGTTACCTCTACCCCTGCTGTGGGCGCGGACGGAGCTTTGCACTTCGGATCATCGGACACTTATGTTTATATCTTAGACTCCCAGGGTCAACTCCTTTGGAGGTATAAACTTGAGGGTGCGGTGAAATCGTCGCCAGCATTATCTCCGGATGGAGTCCTTTATGTAGGCTCGGACGATGGGTACATTTACGCCATTAACGTCGATTCCAAAGGACTCGCTTCCTCATCCTGGCCTAAATTCCACCGCAACAACTCGAATACCGGACGGTCACAATAATAAATCTGCAGCCCTATCGTTGACTTTTGCCATTCGCTAAGTAGTTTTAACCTTAAATTATAAACTAAGATCAGCGGAGGAGAATATGCAACTCATTTTTGTAATTGCATCGTTGTTTTTTCACGCCTGGGGCCATGAACAGATAGGCAACGGCAACTCGGGAATGCAAGGAATAACAGTAGGTTACGGTCAAAACGACGATACTTTGAGGATTTATTCGGGATGCGACGATTCTACTGTCTATGAATTTACGTTTTCGGGTAGCTCATGGAGAAAGAACCCTGTTGGAAAGGGACAGGGTCAGATGCATGGCCTTTCGGTCGGATTCGGTAGAAACGACGCCATAAGAAGGATATATGCGGGCTCCTGGACAACATCGGCAGGTCCTGACGAGTTTACTTACGAGGATGGTTCGTGGCAGCAGGTACCCATTAGTTCAGGACTACAGAATTCCTACGACGGCGTAGTCGCATACGGACGAAACGATGATACCTTAAGGGTTTACACGGGAACAAATGAGGGTCAATGCCACGAATTTACATGGAGGAACGGTGCATGGACGAGTCAGTACATGGGAGGAAGTTCCTCATCCACGGACGGGTCTCAGCACGATGTTTTCGCAGGCCACGGCCGCAACGACGATACAATCCGCATATACGGTGCGTGCACTGATGGAAATGTTTGGGAATTTACGAATCGCGGCGGCGTATGGTTTCCGCAAGTTATTTCTACGACCGACGGATGTGCATGGGGAGTATGCGTTGCAGAGGGCCGCAACGACGGAGTAAAACGAGTTTATGCATCCTGCGGACCGCAGGGCAGCCCGGGAGACATATATGAATTTACATGGGAGAACGACAATTGGACGCGCACCCTGGTGATGCATTCTACATCCTGCTTCTTCGGTATAGGAGCTGGTGTAGGCCGGAACGATGACACATTAAGACTTTACGCAGGATCGTTCAGTCCAGGCCACCTTTACGAATATACGTGGCGAAACAACCAGTGGAACGCCTTTGACTGCGGCGAGATTCCGAGCGGGTCCTGGCTTCACGATATCTATCTTGCCAAAGGCCGCAACGATGATACGGTAAGGGTTTATGCTGGAGGAGGCGACAGATGGGTTCATGAATTTACCTACAGACCAGACGCAGGCGTAAGGGTGCAACCCGATTCATCAGCCGAAACAAACCCTGGCGTGCCGATTGTGTATTCGATGTGGGTTGTTAATACGGGAACACACAAGGATACTATTGATATCGCAACATCCGGCACACTGGACGGCTGGGATATAAGAATTCTCGACTCAGGGGGAACCCCCTTGACGGATTCTGATGAGGATCGAAAAACCGACGTAGGAGCGATGAATTCATTTGATTCGGTTTCTATCAGGGTAGAGATCACATCACCGAGCGCGGCAATAGCTGGCACAACCGACTCGACGCGGGTATGGGGCTCGTCCAGTCTTGCTCCTCTGGTCAGAGATTCCGCCATTCTTTTAACGACTATTGCTCAAATCTCAGGTCTTGTCGTTGAACCTGATCAGACGGACAGCATTATTGCAGGCGAAGCTGTTGACTACATACTTACTGTCAGGAACGAGAGCAACTCAAGCGATTTAGTCGACTTGACTTCAAGCGGAACAATTTCAGAATGGGGTCTCGAACTCCTTGACGACGCCGGCCTGCCCCTGGAGGATTCGGATTCTGACGGTGACGCTGATATCGGACCTCTCTCAGCTGGTGAAGACGTCGAGATCATTGCAAGAATTACTTCTCCGCCAGGCGCGGAGGGCGGAACAGTTGATACCTCAAGAGTAATAGGTGCGCTTAACATTGACCAATCGGTCAGGGATGCGGCCGCTCTCATGACCGTCATCAGGATTGTCCCTCAAGTGAGAATCGAAAGAGATTCCACTGATTCTACAGATGCTGGTTCTCCTGTTCGCTACCGAGTAAATGTAACCAATCTTGGAAATAAAACCGAAGCAATAAATCTTGCGTTTCATTCCAGTCAGAACTGGCAATGCTTTTTGTATGATTCCACAGGAATAACATACCTTTCAGATTCTGATGGAGATTCTCACATAGATGCAGGTTCTCTAGGAGCTTACGGCGATTCCGCCCTGCTCTGGATAGATATCGCTCCGCCTGCAAATGCCCGCCATAACACAGTAGATACAACGTATCTTACCGCTTTTTCATCACTTGATGAATTGGTGAGAGACAGTATAAGGCTCATAACAAGGGCGATGAATCTTATCCCAGGTGTATCAGTCGAACCCGATCAGGAAGGAACGGTAGATGCGGGCTCATCGATTCTCTACACCTTAAGAATAATAAACCAGGGCAATGAACCTGATAGTTTCGATTTGAGGATGGAATCGGATCTTTCCTGGCAGGCTGCCTTGAGACTACCGCAGGGTGAACCAGTAACCACTACAGGTCCTTTAGTAGCCAAGGATACAATGATAGTGGAGGTTCAAATAACTTCTCCTCCCGAATTGGCATCCATCATAGGTTCACCGGACTCAAGAAATACTGAACATCGAACGCTTTGGGCACAGTCACTCTCAAATCCATCGGTTCAGGATTCGGCATACATAATAACTCTTGCCGTACCGCCGCTCGACATCCACAACTACCCGAATCCCTTCAGGGGTGCCACAACCTTCATATACAGTATACCGACGAGGGGAAAGGCAACTCTTTCAATCTTCAACAGAGCGGGCGAACATATCGCAACTCTATTTGAATCTATTGATAGAGAACCTGGCATATTCACTGAATCATGGAACGGTTTGTCTTCAAGTAATGGAAGGACCGCACCTGGGGTGTATCTTTATTCACTAACCTTTGTCCCTGAACAGGGCAAAACACGAAGGATAACCAAGAAGGCGTTGCTGCAGCCTTAAACAAGCGTTCTATCGAGGTCCCTGAAGGGCTGAAAGGTATTGACAAACGACCTATCTATCGTATCATACACGAGATGGAAACGAAGATTGGAGTGCGTGAATTCCAGGAATTGATTAAGGAAGAATTCTTCCACAAGGACTCCCCCAGAGGCTTGGCAAAGACCTTTATCTGGTTTACGGAAGAGGTCGGCGAACTGGCACGTGCCATAAGAAATGCCGATGAAAACCATCTAAAGGAAGAGTTCGCCGATGTGCTTGCCTGGCTCTGTACGATGGCCAATCTGGCCGGGATAGACCTTGAGGAAGCCGTTTTGGATAAATACAATAAGGGTTGCCCCCGTTGCGGGGGAAAACCTTGCAGATGTAAAGAAGCCTTCAACTAGGAGGATCATTTGAACCTTTTTAAGTTCATCTTCCTCATCTTTTTACAGCCTGAAGGAGACAGCGTTCCGGCAGTACTGCCGCCTATAAGGCCTCCTTCTCAAGTTGTAGCAATCGATGTGCCTAATGACCAGGGCGGTCAAATAGACATCAAGTGGAAACTTTCTCCCGATGATGCCCTTCTGGATGGTTATGCTGTCTACCGCCTGGAAAATGGAAAGGAACCCCAAATGATAGCCTTTCTTGCTCCGCGCCGCGACAGCACAATGGAAAGTAACGACGATGCGCTCTTCACTATAAAAAACATCGAGACACAGTTGAAATATTCGCGAAGCGACTTGAGAAAAGCCGAGAGGAAAAAAGATGCTGAAGCTATAAAAGAATTAACGGCTGATATAAAGGCTATGGAAGACTATGTGGCTTCACTCAAGGCATCACTCATGAGCAATTTTACGCCATACACTTACAAGGTTGCCGCAGTTCGCGGAGAAGAAGAGGTTCTTTCAGAACCCTCGGCAGAAGTAAAGGCATATCCTCAGTGGTTCCACTTGCAGAGGATAAATGTTCTTATTGCCATGGTCTTCTTCTTTTTCCTTGTGTTGTTCTTCATTTCAAGGGCAAAACGCGGCAAGGAACTCTTCCTACGCAAGATTGCCGGTCTTGAGGCAATTGATGAAGCCGTAGGACGTGCGACCGAGATGGGCAGGCCCATACTCTTCGTCCCGGGATTATCTGATATAAGTGACATAGCAACCATCGCCGCACTCAATATCCTGCAGGGCATAGCGAAGAAAACGGCTCAGTACGACACTCCCATAATCGTTCCGAACCGAGACCCTATCGTCTACACGGTCGCCCGTGAAATCGTCAAGGAAGCGTATTCCGATGTTGGTCGGCCTGACGCCTTTAACCCGGACAGCGTCTTTTACATGACCGGCGATCAGTTTGCGTTCGTATCAGGCGTTAATGGAATCATGCTGCGCGAGAAACCGGCAACAAATTTCTTCCTCGGGATGTTCTATGCTGAATCCCTTTTGCTTGCCGAAACCGGAAACATCTCGGGAGCGATACAGATTGCAGGAACAGATGCATCATCACAGCTTCCTTTCTTTATTACTGCCTGCGACTACACCATCATAGGCGAGGAGCTTTACGCGGCCTCCGCATACCTCTCACGCAATCCGGAACTTATAGGAACAATAAAGGCCCAGGACTGGGGCAAGGCGACAATTGCAGTATTGCTTGTGATACTCAGCCTGCTTGCCGCATTCGGCCTCGAGTTTGCGGTCCAGATACTTCAAACGGTATAGGAGGTTAAATGCAGCGCACACTACCTTTAGTAATTACGCTGGTGCTCGGCATCGTGATGATGATTCAGTTCTTCATCCCGCACCAGTTCTCCAAGGCGTTTTACGATACTTCGCTGGAATGGCTGAGAGTAATGGGCTCTTTCGCGTTCATTCTGGGACTTTCGAGTTTTGTAACCCACCATTATCTGAAGATAAGACACAAAAAGGAAGGCTGGCAGTACAGTCCGATAGCCCTTGGAGCTCTTGTAATAATGGGCATCCTCGGGCTTGTTGGACGCTCCCCTAGCGTTACTCTCTGGCCTGTAAACGGCCAGAACATCTTCCTGTATCTCTTCAATAATTTCTATTCATACATGATGGTCCCGCTTGGAGCAACCATGTTTTCAGTGCTTGCCTTCTATATCGCTTCTGCCGCCTACCGTTCCTTCAGAGCCAAGTCTCTGGTCTCGACCCTTCTACTGATAGCCGCCTTTATTGTGATGCTTTCAATAATCCTCTACAACGTTCTTCCCATAGGAAACCTTGGCGAATGGCTCCTATCCGTACCTAATCTTGCAGCGAAACGCGGGATTCTCTTGGGCGCTGTTCTCGGCAGCATCGCGACTTCGTTAAAGATAATACTCGGAATCGAAAAAGGTTACCTAGGCGGAGGTGGCAAATGAACTTCTGGGAAAAACTCGGTAAAATAGACCGCAGGATAATCTACGGGATAATTGCTGTGGTCGTAATTGTACCTCTCGTAGCCGTCATAAAGCTTCCATCCAAGGTCAGGGCAATGCCCCGAACGCTGGATGTCTTCAATCACATAGAAAACATTGACATCCATTCGCAGCGTAAGGCTTTGATGATCTCCGTTGACTTTGACCCGCAGGTCGAACCTGAGCTTAAGCCCCAGTTCGAAGCCGTAGTCCGGCATGCCTTCGCCCGAAACATCCCTGTAGTGGTGATGGCTCCATTTAGCGTTCAAGGCGTAAATATAGGCGTCGATGTAATTGAAAGACTTGCCCAAGAACACGGCAAGGAGTACGGTAAGGATTATGTGATATTGGGATGGATACCTGGCGGAGTTGCCGTAATACTAGGAATGGGCAACTCCATAGAACAAACATGGAGAGCGGATAACAACGGAACGCCCATCTCCCAGATTCCTATGATGAATAACATACGCAACTACGACGATGTAGCTTTGATCATAAGCTTCACAGGTTCAACATATTACGGTTATTGGATAACGTACGCTTATACTACTTTTGGTGTTCCTGTAAGCACAGGGATAACGGCCGTTTCTGTGGCTGATATATATCCCTACCTCGGCTCGAAACAGCTTACAGGAATGCTTGCCGGCATGAAAGCGGGCGCCGAGTACGAAAGGCTCGTCAAGGACAAGTACTATCCTGATAAAGAGATATTCCTGCGCGCCACCCAATCCCTTCCAGCCCTGTCCGCATCCCTGATAGTGATTATTCTTTTCGTCATTATCGGGAACATCAGTCACTTTGCCACGAGGAGGAAGTGATGCACATATCTTTGAATCCCTGGGTATGGATAGCGGCAATCCTGACCCTTGCAATATTCAGCATACTTTTCAAGGAAAACCCCTTTTACCGCGTCGCCGAGCATCTGTTTCTCGGTCTCAGCGTCGGTTATTCGCTAACCTTCATATGGCACAACGCCCTATGGCAGATTGCATTCAAGCCTCTTTTCGTCGGCGGCGAAGTAATCCTCATAATTCCCATACTGCTTGGTCTTTTGTACTTCGCGCGGCTTATTCCCAAGATCTCATGGTTGGTCCGTATTCCAATAGCCATTACGCTTGGCTGGGGTTCCGGAATGGCGATTCCCAGAATGTTTCAGGCAAGCATCTTCAAGCAGATGGAAGCAGGCGTCCAGCAGATTATGCCGCAGATGTTCAAAGGCGATAACCTTTTCGCGCTTTCAGGCGGATTCTGGGGCATATTGATACTCATCGGCACTCTTGCGACATTGATATACTTTTTCTTCTCGCGAAAAGAGAAGAGCGTGCTTTCGACCGTGGTTTCGCCTGTCGGTATTTTCTTCATCATGCTCGGGTTCGGAGCCACTTTCGGATTAACGGTTATGTCGCGTATTTCTTTGCTGATAGGACGCCTTCAATTCCTTCTTAGAGACTGGCTGGGATTAATCCAGTAGAGACGATAACAAAGACTATTTTTGAAAAAAGCCCCCTCCGTTAACCGGAGGGGGCATAAGTAAAAATGAGTGAAAAGTAACATGAATCCTGCAATATTCAGGGCATACGATATCAGAGGCGTTGCGGAGAGGGATTTGACGCCTGAAGTTACCGAAGCGATAGGCAATGCCCTTGCATCGAGAGCAAAGGAACGAGGTATCCGGCAGATTGCTGTTGGCCGGGATATACGCATAAGCTCGCCAAGGCTTTTTGAAAACTTAACCTCAGGTATAATTAAAGCAGGCCTGGACGTTCTTGATTTAGGAATCGTTCCTACACCCTTGCTTTACTTTGCTCTTCACCAGTTTGATATCGATTCGGGCGTAATGATAACAGGAAGCCACAACCCGAAAGATCAGAACGGCTTCAAGCTCTGTGAAGGGAAAAAAAGTCTTTTCGGCGATGACATAATTGATTTAAGGAAACGAATAGAGGAAAACCGACTCATTACGGACAAAAAAGGCAAGGTTGAAAGAAAAGACATAATATCTTCATATATTAACTTTATGCACAAAGCTTTTGTTTTTAATGAAGAAACTAAACTAGTCATCGACCCGGGTAATGGAACCGCAGGAATCTTACTTGAACGACTTTTTGAGAGATTTCCATCGCTAGAAGTAAAATACATAAACCTTGAACCGGATGGCAACTTTCCTAACCATCTTGCTGACCCGACGGTGCCCGAATACATGGTTGAACTCGGAGAAATTGTTAAAAAAACACGTGCCGATCTGGGAATCGGTTTCGACGGAGATGCAGATAGAATCGGCGCTATGGACGAAAGAGGAAACCTAATATTCGGTGACAAACTGCTGGCAGTACTGGCGTCTGAAGTCCTGGAACGCAATCCCGGCGGGAAAATAATATTCGACGTCAAATGCTCGCAAGGGATAGTTGAATACATAACAGAGCGAGGAGGCGAGCCTTTGATGTATAAAACAGGTCATTCGCTGATTAAGGCAAAATTGGCAGAAGAAAAGGCACCTCTTGCAGGCGAAATGTCTGGACACATTTTCTACTCGGACGGGTTCTTTGGCTACGATGACGCCATATACTCCTCGTTAAGACTTCTGTCCCTCCTTGAAAAAAGAAGGAAAACGCTTTCAGAACTTGTCTCCGAGATTCCCCTGTATTTGAATACTCCAGAAATTCACGTACATTGTGAGGATGAGAGAAAATTCGAAGTTGTTCGCAAATTGCAGGAAGATTTTTCTCACGAATACGAAACAATAACAATAGATGGTGCAAGAGTCATCTTTAGAGACGGCTGGGGTCTTGTAAGAGCCTCAAACACCCAACCAGTACTCGTTCTGAGATTTGAGGCGAAAACCAATGAATCACTTGAAAAGATAAAAGACATCTTTTTCAAGAGATTAAGAAAATACAATGTAGAACCCAAGGAGGTTCATTGATACCTGCTACTCAAATAAAAGTAGGAAATTGCATTGTTCTTGACAATGATCCTCACATAGTCATGGATCGCAGGCACATCACCCTCGGAAGAAAATCAGGAAAGATTCAGCTTAAAGTGAGGAACTTACGCACGGGTCTCTCGATGGAGAGACGTTTCGCATCCGACGAGAAGATTGAGGTCGCCGTACTTGAGGAAATCCAGATGCAGTATCTTTACGAAGACGGAGAATTTTTCCACTTCATGAATACGGAAAACTATGAACAGATATCCATAAGTGCTGATTTCATTGGCGATAACCGCTACTATCTTACGGAAGGCATAGTTATCTCTGTTGTATATTTTGAAGGGAAACCCATTGGAGTACACCCACCAAAAACTGTAGTAATGGAGATTGTCGAGGCAGACCCTGCGCTTAAACATGCGACCGCTCAAGCACAGATGAAACCAGCGGTTACAAACACCGGACTCAAGGTTTACGTTCCGCCTTTCGTTGAAAAAGGTGACAAGATAAAGGTTGATACCGAATCCGGGGAATACCTCGAAAGGGCTTGATTAGAAACGACCAGATAGACTTCTAGTAAATCGGTTCATAAAAAAAGCCCAAGATAAAGGTTTTAAGACTTTTAAGACTTTGAGGATTGTACAATACTCAATAGCCTGATCTTGCCGTCTGTATTAATCGTATATTCAATATCCACTACACTTTTTCTCTGGGAGAGTGGGCGCAACGCCAAGGGGATGTAAACTTGAACGCCGTCAGCTTTGTACCCATCATATGTCTCTTCAAGAATAACCCTGTGAGCGAGAAATCTGGGTGGAGGATTACCTTCGCCAAATGGTGATAGCAAAATCCAGTCGCTTAAATCTCCCTTTATCCCAAGAACGAACACCTCGTCATTCACTTTCTCTTTCTCATCGCCTACTTCAAGCGGTTGGTTTTCAAGCATTTCAAGAAATTCATCCAACCTGCCTTGTTTTACTGTAAATCCACATGCTTTTTTATGACCGCCAAAAGTCAGGAACATATCTTTGAAAAGTGTCAGGTATCCTAAAAGATCTGTACCCTCTAGACCGCGGCATTCGGCGTGCCACAGGCCTTCTCTGCGAGGCGTTAATGCCATTGCAGGCAAGTTATAACGTTCTCTCAACGCGTGGGCCACTGTACCCAGATAATCTGAATCAATTTTATCTGATACAGTTACGATTACACCGCCGATTTGTCGAGCGAGTTTTTCGGCCAGGTCAATCATCTTTTGCTTTCCGCGCTGCCATTCCAGGGCAAGACCTTTCAACTCTCCGTATCGATTATGAAGCCATTCATCGTCAAATGAAAGAAGAAGTTTAACGCCTTCTTCTGGATCCGCAGCGTAAAAGGGAGCAATACCACGACTGTAAAGGTCAAAAACACTGAGGCTTTCAGCATCAAAACCCATCTCTGCAAGCCATACGTTCAGGGATGGCCATATACCTGAACGCAATCGAGCCATACCTTCCTTCACTATCAAGCGGTTTTCATCAATCAGCGGGCAACGATCCGATATCGTTCCCAGTGCGGAGAATATCCAGTAATGGGGTTTCAAAAGGTTCAGTTCCTCAATCGAAAGCCCGACAAGCTTGTTATATAGGGCGCAAACTACTTTTAGAACTACTCCGGATCCTGACAGCTCCCTCCATGGGTATTTGCTTAAAGGTATTTTGGGGTTAATAACAATAGCTTGGGGCATTGAATCCACGATCTCGTGGTGGTCGGTAATAATCAAATCAAGCCCAAGGCTCTTGGCGGTTAATGCCTCGGCTGTATTTGTGACACCAACATCCACAGTGACTATAAGATTGCCTCCCTTTGCCGCAAAATTCTCCATCTCATTCTGTTCAAGACCGAATCCTTCAGTATCGTCTCCTGCTGGAATCCTTATCATGACATTCGAGGCCCCGAGGTCTTCCAAGGCAAGTTTAAGCAGGGAAGCTGAAGCTATACCGTCTAAATCTGCATGTCCCCAAACAAGAATCTTGTGACGTCTTTTCAAAGCGTTTATCAAAGCGTCCACCGCTCTTTGCATATCATTGAGAAGATAAGGATCATAATGATCGGAAAGCCTGGGAAACAAAAATCGCCTTCTTGACTCAGGAGTCTTTATTCCCCTGAGTTCAATGTACTTAATGAGTTCATCTGAAACCATCATGCGCTCATCTCCGCAAACGAAGAACGATCGTAAGCCCGAACATCAAGCTTCGATTCACCAAAGGCTTTAAATCTCTCTATGCCAGCTGCCGCTATCATCGCCGCATTATCAGTACAAAGCGAAGGATACGGTGCATACACGCAGAATCCTTTTTCTTTTCCGAATGCCTCAAACTTGTTACGTAGTCTTTTGTTGATTGATACGCCGCCGGCAAGCCCAAGTCTGCGCACCTTTAGTTCGTCAATTGCCTTCATGACGCGATCAAGAAGATGATCAAAAGCCGCCTCCATGAAGCCTGAAGCGACATCAGGGTAGCAGGCTTCTGGATGTTTTTTAAGATAGTTTCTTGCGGCCGTCTTCAAACCTGAGTAACTGAAATCAAGACCTTCAGGATTGGGAACGGGAAATCTGACTGGAGTTCGAGCCCCTGAGGCCATTCTTTCAATAGCCGGTCCTGCAGGATATCCCAGGCCCATAAGCTTTCCAACTTTATCCAAGGCTTCTCCGCAGGCATCGTCCAGAGTGGAACCTATTTCTTGATACTCAAACTCAGACCTCACGTAAACCAACTCGGTGTGCCCTCCCGAAATCAAAAGAACCAGAAAAGGATATTCCAACTCTTCCGTAGATAGTAAAACACTGTATATATGCCCCTCAAGATGATCCACCGTCCTTAAAGGTTTTCCTGAAGCTAATGACAGACCTTTAGCAAAAGACAGTCCGCATAATATCGAACCCAAGAGACCTGGACCCGCAGTAACGGTTATTAAATCTATATCCTCAAGCGCTATACCTGCGGACTTAAGCGCTGTTTTCGTAATTGGATATAAAAGAAGAGCGTGCGCCCTCGAAGCATACTCGGGGACTACTCCTCCGAATTCCCTGTGAACGAGGTGAGAGGAGATAAGATTTGAAAGAATCGTTTTATCCTGAAGGACTGCCACACTAGTATCATCGCAGCTTGTATCGATACCGAGCGCGATCATCTTACAAGAATCCTGAATATTGCCGGCTCGCTGCGCTCTACCCTTATTCCGGGAGCAATGGAAATGTCGGCAGGAACTCTGTAATCACCAGGGGTCATCGAAGATACAAGAATACTGATGTCGACTTTTGCAGGACTTATGTTTCTGAGCAAACTAACAGGTCCTTTAAGGGTCAACTCCACTTCCTTGTTGAGAAGATAGGCCTGACCTGAAACAGGTCTACCTTCAATTCGGACCGGCAACCCCCTTAGCACAACGGTCGTTTCAGCCTCTACCTTAACCTTCACCTTGATCCTCGAAGGTTCAACGAACAGACCGGCTGTATCAGGATGCTGAATTACCAATTCTCGTTCAACGGTTTCGGATAAATCATCAACATTCAAAGGTTCGCTGAACAACTGGTTTATTCCCGAAACAGCCTCACGCGTTCCATAAACATATGCTGTATTATCGAAGTCTATCGATGATATCGCATAATTTTTTGCTGGAAAGCCCTCAACCGGCACAATAATCTTTATCTTACGTTTCGCCCTTGGTTCAATCTTTAACTCGATTTGATAGGGATCAAGGGATTTTACCTGAATCTGTTCCGGTATTATAACATTCTCTGGGCCTATGCGCAGTCTCTCAAAACCTTCGTGCATATCCTTTAGAGGCAGCATGATTCTTGGTTTTTTCTTGGCAAGTTGAATCAGTGCCTTGCCTTTCCCTTTAATCTCAACGGTTACCGAATCGATGCTTTTGGAAGATACAACGTAATCCTGAGGAAGGAGTGACAAATCAAGCCCAAGCCTCAATTTCCTTGTATAGTCAGCCTCAAGCCTTGCAAAGAGCCAGACAAGTACTGCAACAATCAAGGCAATGAGTTTAAGCCACCAATCTTCAAATATCCAGTGAATGATGCGTGATTTAGCCATTATCGGATTATAGGAAGGCAAGAACCGTAGTCAAGAAGGAGGAAAAAATAAAATCTGCAAGTTATATCTTGGTCGGATGCGAATTCGGCATTGTACTTTCAATAATGTAACCCAAATCAACAATATATTATTACTGATAATCATCCTTTCTGTGTTGACGCGAACCGGTTTCCGGGCTAAAATTAGAGCTTGATTTATGGAACAGGATATTCTCATAAAGGGTGCGCGAGAGCATAACCTGAAAAATATAGACGTGAGGATCCCGCGTAACAAGCTTGTTGTAATAACAGGGCTTTCAGGCTCAGGAAAATCAAGTCTAGCCTTTGATACGCTTTATGCAGAAGGTCAGCGCAGATATATGGAATCCCTTTCCGCCTACGCAAGACAATTCATGGGAGCAATGGAAAAACCTGATGTAGACTTTATCGAAGGCCTTTCTCCCGCTATAGCGATTGAACAAAGAACATCATCCAGAAACCCCCGTTCTACGGTCGCAACGGTAACCGAGATATATGATTATCTGAGAGTCCTTTTCGCAAGAGTAGGCAAGCCTTTCTGCCCCAACTGCGGCATCCCAATCTCTAAGATGTCTACGGATCAAATCATTGATACACTGCTCTTACATCCTGAAGGAACGAAGCTGACTATCCTTGCGCCAAAAGTAAGAGGCAGAAAAGGCGAGTACCGCGATATCTGGCCTAAGTTAATCAGAAAAGGATTCGTCAGGGTCAGGGTGGACGGTCAAGTTATAGCTTTAGATAATCCGCCTGAGCTTGTAAAATACAAGCAGCATACTATCGAGATAGTTGTAGACCGTCTGGTAATCAAATCCAATATGAGAAAAAGACTCGCCGATTCAGTCGAGCTAGCTCTTTCTGAAGGAGAAGGCATTTGCACTGTCTTGATAGACGATTCTAAAGAGCAGACATATAGTCAATCTCTTGCATGCGTAGAGTGCGGTTTTGCTTATCCAGAGATATCTCCAAGACTCTTTTCATTCAACTCTCCCTTCGGCGCCTGTCCAGCCTGTCACGGCCTTGGCACGCAGATGGAAATTGATCCTGACCGTCTAATTGCCAATCCCTCACTTTCTATAATGGAAGGAACGCTTGTTCCATGGGGCGAGCCGCAGGGATGGTCGCTTGCGTTTCTTAAGGCTGTTTCAAAACAATACGGTTTCGATCTGGAAACACCGTGGGTTGATCTTCCCGAGGATGCAAAAAAAGTCATTTTCTACGGTTCCAAGGAACCGGTTAAAATCAAATACGAAGGCAGATCAGGTCACCGATACGAAGGAGAGGAGTATTTTGAGGGAATCGCAAACAACCTCATGCGCCTTCATAAGGAAACAGATTCGGATTATCGAAGAAGATACATCGAAGGTTTTATGTCTATTCTACCATGCCCTGTTTGCGGCGGCGACAGGCTAAAACCTGAGGCTCTATCGGTCAGGATAGGCAGCATAAATATACGGGATGTAACGCGTCTTTCCATCAAGAAGGCGACAGAATTCTTTAATAGTCTTAAGTTAAACAGGCAAGACAAGGCTATTGCCGGTGAAGTCGTAAAAGAGATACTTGACAGGCTAGGATTCCTTCTGGAAGTCGGAGTAGACTACCTTACTCTCGATAGAACTGCTGACACACTCGCCGGCGGAGAAGAACAAAGGGTAAGACTTGCAACACAGATAGGTTCCAGACTCGTAGGAGTGATATACATACTCGACGAACCTACAATAGGATTACACCCAAGGGATAACAGACGCCTTTTGGCAACACTTCACAAACTCAGGGATTTGGGCAATACCGTCGTAGTTGTTGAACACGACAGGGAGACCATAGAATCGGCGGATTACATTATTGACCTTGGTCCAGGAGCAGGCGCAAAAGGAGGAAAAATAATTGCGGAGGGCACTCCAGATGATATCAAATCTTCAATTCGCTCGCTTACAGGCAGATATCTCACGGGCAAGTGCCATGTAGCCGTACCTTCAGAAAGAAGAAAAAACTCAAAGGAAAAATTGACTATAAAGGGAGCAAGACACAATAATCTGAAGGAAATCGATGTTGATTTTCCACTAGGTCTTTTTGTTTGCGTAACAGGTGTATCCGGTTCGGGCAAATCCTCACTCGTTTCTGACATTCTCTATCGCGCACTAGCGCGGAAATTTTATCGGTCACGCACAAAACCGGGGGATCACGACTCCATCGAAGGCCTTGAGTACATAGACAAAGTCATTAACATAGACCAGTCGCCGATAGGAAGAACGCCGCGCTCCAATCCTGCGACCTACACTCAGGCATTTGGCCCTATCAGAGAACTCTTCTCGAAAACAAAGGAAGCGCGCATTCGCGGTTACGGTTCAGGAAGATTCAGCTTCAACGTCAGAGGCGGGAGATGCGAACGATGTTCAGGTGACGGAACGTTAAGGATAGAGATGCACTTCCTACCTGATGTTTATGTCCCTTGCGAGGTATGCCAAGGAAAGCGCTACAACAAGGAAACACTGGAGGTGCGTTTTAAAAACAAGAATATTGCTGAAGTTCTTGAGATGACAGTAGATGAAGGGCTTGATTTCTTTGCAGATATTCCGCCTGTTGAACGCAAATTGAGACTTTTGAAAGACGTAGGCCTTGGTTATATAAAACTTGGACAGTCTGCGCCTTCCCTTTCAGGCGGAGAAGCTCAGCGAATAAAACTTGCCAAGGAGTTATCGAAAATACCGAAGGGGCACACCGTTTATATACTCGATGAACCTACGACAGGGCTGCATTTCGAAGACGTCCGCATGCTGCTCGGCGTTCTTCAAAGGCTTGTAGAAAAGCAAAACACGGTAATAGTTATCGAACATAATCTCGACGTCATTAAAACCGCAGACTGGGTGATTGACCTCGGTCCAGAAGGCGGAGACGCCGGGGGCAGGATTATCGCCAGCGGTCCTCCTGAGGAGATTGCAAAAACCGTGAACTCGCATACCGGTCTCTTCCTTAAGGAAATGCTTTGAATATTTCTCTAAAGCCGATAAAGCAAAATGAAGAGATATTGAGAAAACTTTTATCCCTGAAAAAAGACAAAGAGATATACGTCGTCGGCGGAGCAGTACGCGATATTGTATTGGGCAAGAACATCCTTGATATCGACTTTGCCCTGAAGGGTTCGGGAATGGCATTCGCCGAGGAGGCAGCGCGTAAGCTGAAAGGCGCTTTTGTTCCACTTTCCGAAAAAGATGACGAGGCCAGGGTCGTAATCAACAAAGAACTTGTTCTTGATTTCAAAGGTTTTACTGATACTTTAATACAGGATCTTACAGCACGGGATTTCACAATAAATGCGATAGCTCTATCGCTTGATAATGTTGTCTCATCAAAAAGCTTTTCCCCTATTGATCCATTTGAAGGATTAAAGGACATTGAAAAAAAACGGATAAAAACCGTAAGCCGGGATTCAATCAAGAATGATCCATTGAGAATCCTAAGAGCTTACCGATTCAAGTCTCAGCTTGGGTTTGAAATCTCGCACAGTTTGGAAAAAGAAGCGGAGACTACTTCGCTCAAAGATGTTGCTAGAGAAAGGATTTCTTACGAACTAAAGATCATCCTTCAGGCTCAAAAAACATATCCTATCATTAACCGGTTGATTGCTACCGGGTTGCTTGAACAGATTTTCCCTTTTCCGGATTTCTTTAGGGATTATGCGGTTCGGGCGCACTCTTTAATGGTGTTTGAAAGACTAGAACATATTCTTAACCACAAGCATTTCCCTCCGTTGATAAATGATATCATCGAAAGAATAAACAGCGCTCCTGAAAAGCGTTCGCTTCTGAAACTCACAGCTCTGTTCCACGACGTATCAAAGCCTGAAACTTTAATAAAGGATAAGGATGGGTCTATGCATTTTTACGGTCATGACACAAGGGGAGCTAAGAAGATGCTCTGGACCCTTTCAAAGATACTTAGGTTTTCTAATGCCGAATCCGAATATGTCGAGCAGTCGATTGCACGACACATGCACCTGCATCTTTTAGCAACATCCCAGGAGCTGACTGAAAGAGCCATGCGAAGATACATGCGAATGTGCGGTTCGGTCGCCGAAGACGTCATGATACTCGATCTTGCTGACGGTTTTGCCACGGCAGGAAGGACAAGACATCTTGAGAAAACTATCACATCGATACTGGAACTTGCTTCACAGGACGCAAAAAGGTCCGAATTCAAGCCCTATGTAAATGGAAATGATCTTATCGAAATTGGATTAAAGCCTGGACCGATATTCAAGATTATTCTTGCAGAATTGGAGGAGTTACAATGGGAGAATAAAATCCAAAACAAGGATGAGGGCATCGCTCATGTAAAAGAAAGGCTTGAAAGCGGGGAATACACAATGAGCGCAGAACCTGCAGACGATTCACTGAAATAACAGAGGATATATGATCACTGGAGTGAACCACGTAACGCTTTCCGTAAGAGACCTGGATGTCTCATTTGACTTCTACACTAAGATACTCGGGATAAAACCGCGAGCAAAATGGTTACAAGGCGCCTACCTCGAAGCAGGAAAAATATGGATTGCGCTCATTGTAGATAAGAAGATGCGAACCCACAACAATCCAGAATATAGCCACTTAGCCCTCAGCGTCAAGCCAAAGGATTTCGGTCCAATTAGTAAAAGAATAAGGGAATCCGGAGCCAAGATATGGCACCGCAATACGACTGAGGGGCCCTCCATCTATTTCCTTGACCCCGACGGCCATAAATTAGAGATTCATGTTGGTGATCTGAAGACTCGACTTATATGGGCAAAAACTAATCCATGGAAAGGACTTGAGTTCTTCAACAACAATTATCAGAGCCAATGGTTTTTTCTACCTTGACATAATGTATTTTTTCCGGTATCATTCGCTGTTGCGAGGGCCTATAGCTCAGTTGGTTAGAGCGCACGCCTGATAAGCGTGAGGTCAATGGTTCGACTCCATTTAGGCCCACTAATATTTATGAAGAAACTTTTTCTTCTCATAATACTCGCTTCTCTTGCGGGATGCGAGGGCGAAAGACTGGGAATGATCAAGATTGAGGGAACTATCGTTTCCTCGGAGGAGACGGTGAAAAACCTCAAGACTTTCGAGGAAGACCCATCCATAAAAGGCGTGTTGGTGGTAGTTAACTCCCCGGGAGGCGGCGTCGGTGCAAGCCAGGAGATCTTCGAGGCAATAAAAAGCCTCAAGGATAAAGGCAAAAAGGTCGTGGTTTCGATGTCGAGTCTTGCGGCATCCGGTGGATATTACGTTTCGTTGCCTGCTGACAAAATCGTTGCGCTTCCCTCCACCATTACCGGCTCAATAGGCGTAATCCTTAATTTTCCGGTTTACAAAGGTCTTATGGACAAGCTTGGAATTCAGGTGTATACGGTTAAATCGAGAGAAAATAAAGACATAGGTTCAGGAACCAGAGAACCAAAGGAAACCGATACCTTGCTCTTAAAACAAATGATTGACGATGTCTATGAACAATTTGTCGATGAAGTCGTTCTTTGGAGAAACCTACCGAAAGATAGTGTATGGGCAATCGCGGATGGAAGGGTTCTTTCAGGCAGACAAGCCTGCAAACTGGGTCTTGTGGATACCCTAGGTTCAAGAGAAGTAGCCCACAAGATTCTAGCCGAGTTGTGTGAAATGGAAGGTACCCCCAAATTAGTTGAGATACCTAAGAAACGCTCCTTATGGGAGGAGATAATGGAATCAAGAATAGGCGACTTTTTTACACCCACCCTTAGATATGAACTTCAATTCAGGTAATATATGATTGATGAAATTCTACTGCCCCTTATACCGCATCACGTCCTTGCAAGAATTCTGGCCGAAGGCAGAATAACGCCAGGAATCACAAAAACAAAGTCCGTTCTGCTTTATACTGATATCTCCGGTTTTACTGCACTTACAGAAGCGCTAACCGCCGAAGGAAAACAAGGAATAGAAGAAGTTACCGAGATATTAAACGCACATTTTTCAAGACTTTCAAAGATACTCGAGGATCAAAAAGGGTCGCTCTTGAAACTTGGAGGCGATTCGCTGCTAGCTCGTTTTGATGATCAAGATGCCGTTAAACGAGGAACGGCAGCAGCATGGGAGATGCTTGATTGGCTTAAGGAAAATCCCATAGTAAAAACAAGCAAAGGCAATTTTACATTATCAATGAAGGCGATACTTGGAGGAGGCGACTACTACGAGGCTATACTGGGAGATGACGAGAAGGTCGATTGGTTCCCGTTAGGGGATTCAGTTGAAGAGCTTGCAATGGCCGAGAAATCGGTTGGTCCAGGGGAGCTGGTTGTAAGAAGAGGACTCGGTGATGAAACCTTCGACAAAGCGCCATTTTTGGAGATCAATGAAGAAGACCGACAAAAGCTTGTCGGTTTAACAAAATCCTTTCTTCCTCTCGGCAATGCCGGGAAAAGCGCTTTATCTAAAGGCGGTGAATATCGGATTGTTGCTCCTTTTTTCCTTAACTTAGAAGGATACGATTCAGCGAATCCTGATTTCGAATCTCTTAACAGCTTCTACTTGAATATCCTTAAAATCGTAAGAAGATACCAGGGTGCGGTAAATAAAGTCGACATCTCGCCTAGAGGCAGCAAATTCCTTATTCTTTTCGGCGCACCTTTGAGCCACGAGACGGACAGAGCGAATGCTGCTGCATGCTTCAAGGATATTTATTCATTTGAGACTTCTTTTGTTCTGACTGGCGGGCTATCTTACGGCGCAGCATTTGCAGGCTATATCGGCGGTCAAGAAAAGGAATATACGGTGATAGGACAAAGAGTAAATGCAGCGGCAAAGATCATGAGCGCATCCGAACCGGGCCAGTTCGTTGTAACTGAAGAAGCCCGCGACAAATTCTCCGATCTTTATGAAACTGAAGAGTTAGCCCCTGTATCCGTAAGA
The DNA here is from genome assembly GCA_012517375.1 of bacterium. Taxonomy (NCBI): domain Bacteria; species bacterium. The sequence continues at coordinate 24,502 of JAAYVC010000049.1, forward strand.
AACATCGCTTATAAGAGATTTATTTTGACTTATCCGAAAACTCAATCTTCTTCTCCAGCCGGCGAGTGGAAAACTCATGAAGAAGAACTCCAGCAACTGCTTGCACTGCTCTCCGAAGACACGAAAGTAATAGGAGTGACAGGCGACCAGGGCATCGGAAAAAGCCGTTTTCTAAAGAAAATCAGTATGAATCTCAGCAATGATCATGAAGTATTGAAAGTTACGCTTGAAGAAAGGGAAGCGCCTTACCAGGTGTTCCGTAAGATTCTCATGAGCTCATCAGGGATTAAAGAAGAGGATGACTCATCAGCGAAAAGGACAAAACTCTCCGAGCACATTGATTCCCTTGGAAACAATCCTCAAAATCATAGAGGCGATTCTGAGCTATCGAGAAGGTTTCCTTTTATTGCGGCGATGCTTTTCGGAATGGAAGAAGAACAGATAAAGATTGCATCATATTCTCCTGAACTCCGACTTGAAAACCTTTTAGACGCATTCAGAAGCTATCTTTTAAGCAGAGCCAAAGAAAAAAACCTGGTCCTGCTAGCGGATGATTTATCAAAAGCCGACAGCGGCTCACTTGAAATGCTTGCTTTTGCTGCGAGAACGTTACCTCGAATAAAGCAGAGAAATATAGCCTTCGTATTCACCTTCGACAAGGGTTTTGAGCAGTATTTTAAGGAGGTATTTGCCTCAGATGGCGATGTAAAAGAATTGACCCTCTCCCCTCTTTCCGCCTCAAAAACAAGGGAACTTGTAGAACAGATTCTTTCCGGCAAGTCGGACGAAAAAGTTCAACAGTTTTTGTACGAAAGAGCGCTAGGCAACCCTACCGTTCTTGAGCAGTGGATCGGATACCTGCAGGATAAAAGTTTGATTACAAAGGTGGGAGAGACCTGGGTTCTTGATGAGAATGTTGATTCTGCTGAGATACCTGACGACCTTTACAGTCTTGTATTTTCCAGGCTTGACAGACTGCCTGAAAAAGTTAGGGAAGCATTAAAAGTGGGTTCGGTTTACGGCATGCATTTCCCGGCTCCAATAGTTTCTTATATTACAGAAAACAACAACTTATCTGACTTGCTTTTACCTGCTGTAACTTCCGGCTTAGTCTACCCTTTAGAAGCCGGTGAAATAGACTACATTTTCAATCAGACTTTGATAAGAGACGTATGTTATGATTCTCTTTTACGAGGAGAACGCGAAAAATACCACCGCCAAGTTGCAAGAGCGATTGAAAATCTTTACAAATCCTCTCTTGATAGATATCTTACTTTACTCTCTCATCATTATTCTGAGGCAAACGAGTGGGAGCAAGCGTTCGCGTATTCAATTCGTTCGGCTAAGGAAAACCGCAGGTTATTCCGCAACGAAGCCGCTGAGATCGATCTTACGAATGCAATAAGAATATGGAATGAACATTTAACAGAAGGATACAGTGAAGATCTCTATACGGCTTATTTCTGCCGAGCCCAGGTTTACGAATACCAGGGACGTTTTGATGAAGCCGCTAAAGATTACACCTCGGCGAGAAATCTCTCCATAAGAACCGGAATGCGTGAGCGTGAAATAGATACACTCAACAAACTGGCTTATGTTTCGCGTTTCATCTCGGATTTCGACCATCTTTTCGAGTATGCTGACCAGGCTCTTACTAAGTCCAGCGATCTCGGATACAAAAGAGGTCTGACCGTGGCGCATGTAGAAAAAGGTGCCGGTTACGCAAGACAAGGCAGGCATGAAGAAGCCGATGGCGAGTTTCAAGCTGCTCTGGACCTGGCTCAGGAAATCAATGATACTGAAGAAACAAACAGAGCGTTGAACAATTTGGCTACTTTGAATAGATTTCTGGGGCAACCTGATAAATCACTTGAATATTATCAAAAAGCTGTGACTCTTGCCGAGAAGAATGATGATAAGCTGCTGCTGACGACCAACATATTGAACCTTGCCAGACTTCTTCTCCAACTAGGCAAAATCCAAGAGGCCGAGAGCTATCTTGAACGAGCGCTAAAATCAGCGATAGAAATAGGTCATAGAGAAAACATCATAAAATGCATTATCGAACTTGCAGGCGTATACCTCATGAAAGGTGACCTTAATTCCGCTCATGAAAGATTGGAGGAAGCTTCCGTCAGAGCCGAAGAGCTGCAAAATCCTGAATTAGCAGCCGAAGTCGAACTTAACAGAGGACATATATTTTACTATATGAACAAGCCTGAAGACGCCTTATCAGCATACGAGCACGCTCTTGAATTGCGCAAAATTGTAGGCGAACCAAATAGAATCGCTGACGCTCACGCCCATGTTGGCAATACATTGCACATGCTAGCGAAATTAAACGACGCTCTGCCTCATCTCGAAGAAGCTCACAAGATATTTTCTGAAATCGGGAATCCCCAAGGCGCGGCTAGAGCGCTGGCGACTCTAGCGTCAATAAACCGCACAAATGGAAGGTACATTGAAGGCTTTAACCAAATAAAGGAGGCAAAAACGCTCTTTCACGAATCCGGAGATTCCTGGGGTGAGGCTGAAGCTACTCTAAGATTTTCAGAAGCCGCACTTGATTTCGCATTTTATGAGGATGCAATCAAAGGTCTCGATTTCGTGGAAGAAACTGCAAGTGCTCCCGAAATGGTTCGCATTAAAATCGAGTCGCAGATTTTGCGATCTAATATTTATGCCGAGATGAGTCTTCCCAAGAATGGCTTGGATGCCGCGACAAAAGCTATAGATAATGCAAAAACTTGCGACGCCCAGGATTTGATTTTACAATCAATGGCTGCAAGAATCAATAATCTTATAGAAAATAAAGAACTCGAAACAGCCGTAGCTGAGTTAATTGAGCTTCAGGGAATAGCCGCGCAAACCGGCAACGTCACAACAGCGCTTTTGACAGCGGCAAGAATAAATCTCGCTAACGGAATGTCTTCATCCGCTATTGATATTCTAAAGCAGGTAGAGAGCGACGCACTGGATAAACTGGATTCCAGAAGCCGGCTTTCGTTGTATCAACTCCTTAGCCAGGCATATTACGAAGACAACAAGCCTTCCGAAGCTGCACTCTATGCTGAAAAGGTGATTTCCCTGACTCAAGAACCAGGCCTTTTGTGGTTTGTAGTTTCTTCGAATCTTATAATCACTTCGATTATCTCTGATCAGTTGAAAATTCAATCCGATGAAAACGGTGAAAAGCACCCGTCTTTCCTTACCAGACTCTTTCATCCTTTAGCCTGTTCAAAATGGAACAGGCATCAAAAGGCGGCGGTTAAAGCAGCGAATGATATTCTCTCGAGACTCTCTGGCGATAATATTGTTTTGATGAAAGACGCTTTCATCAAAAAGGGAATAGCAGGCAAAAGGCTTCAAATCTCATAGATAAACCGGTAATTTGAAACGCGAAAAGGGAATGTCTCTTGAGACATTCCCTTAAAGGTTGTCAAAGATTAAAATGCTACACTAAGATTAATAGTGTCCTACGCCCTGCGCCGTCTGAAACGCATAGCGTAACCAGACTTTGACGGCATCTCCTGCAGCCTTGGATGTTGTTGTTACCGACGCCACCGAGTCGACTATGATCTTGCCGAAATAATTATCCTCGGTTTGGAATTGATAGATTCCGCCCTTTACGAGTTTTGCGCTCGATGCATACGAGGTAGGAGCGTCCTGAACATCAAGCCATTCTGTTTGGGTAGATGCTGTTACACCGCCAGTTGTTACTCCAGGTCTCTTTGCGAAATAAAGATCTTCGCCTTCACGATAGAAATAGAAATCAACATCCGGATCATCATCCTGTTTAGCTGTGGGAGCACCCGAAAGACGATCAAAGTATACGGCATTTGTCGGACCGTGCGTTCCGGGATCATAGCCCAAGTAATCGCCGTAGCCGCCTGGTCTCGGGTAAAAGCCCCTACTGAAACCGTAGCCTGTAACCTGTCCGCCTACTTCTCCGTTAACGGCGACAATATATTTCTCACCGTTATTTAAGCCTGTTTCTGTAACGGTTTTATCCTCGGTGACGCCCTTTTCTACTGGATCGCTTTTGTCATTGCCTTCCTTTGTGACGAATACGCTTAATCCGTCAAGACCTCTTGGCAGCTCTGCAGGCACGCCGTTTATGTTTATCGATACGCTATGATCGCCTGGTTCAACAACAACCTCAAGATCTTCTTCAATCAGTTTCTTTATTGCCGCTTCATCCGGGATTAGACCGCATCCGAATACTAACATGGCTCCTGCGATTAAAACTATGAGTTTTTTCATTAACTCCTCCTTATAGTCTTTTTAAGATTTCTTCGCTTTCTTGCGAAAAAACACTAGTGCTTGCAATTAGCTTAATCAATAGTGTGAGTTTGTCAATACCTTAATCACGATTACTATAAAACATCTTTATGTTGACAGAAACCCCTTGTTCAATAAGATAACCGATACTAGTAAAAATGGAGCTGCAATGTCAAAAATGAAAGCGGTAGTCAAGATAAGGCCGGAGAAAGGTGGAGCCGAGTTAATGGACGTAGACACGCCGACTATTCGCCCGGACGAAGTTCTCGTCCGGGTGCAATCAACTTCAATCTGCGGAACCGATATTCATATTTATGAGTGGAATCCGTGGGCGCAGAGGAGAATGGGCGAAAAGCAGCTTCCCCAGATACTTGGACACGAGGTTGCAGGAGTGGTGGTGGAGGTAGGTCAGGCGGTAAGAAGCATAAGGAAGGGCGATTACATATCCTGCGAGACCCATATATACGACCCCGGCGATTTGACTTCGCTTCTGGGACAGCGGCATATCGGCGAGCACATGCAGATACTGGGCGTGGACCGGGACGGAGTATTCGCCGAGTATGTGGCCGTGCCCGAACGCGTTTGCTGGCGAAACGACCGCTCGATCCCGCCGGAGTATGCTTGCGTGCAGGAACCCATGGGCAATGGCGTTTATGCGGTGCTCGGCGAGGATGCCGATGTCGCGGGCAAGACGATGGTTATAGTAGGCGACGGGCCTACGGCGCTTTTTGCCACCGGTGTTGCTCGGGCAGCAGGTGTCGCAAAGATTATCGTCGTGGGGTTTTCAGACTTCGCCATGGACATTGCCAAACGCATGGGCGCCGACCATGTGCTCGATATAAAGAAGACAAGCCTTGAGGAAAGACATAAGTTCATTCTTGATGAGACGGATGGCTTCGGCGTGGATATCTCCGTAGAGATGGTCGGCGGGGAGAAACCTATTGAGGAAGCCTTCACCCATTTGAGAAAAGGCGGACGCCTGACCGCGTTCGGCGTGGCTTCGGAGGCAAAGGTGCCTGTCGACTACAATAACGGGCTCGTATTCAAGGGCGCGCAGGTTTGCGGTATAAACGGACGCAAGATATTCGATACCTGGTACAGGATGCGCAACCTCCTTGCCGCGCAAAGGATTGACATCTCTCCCGTTGTAACCCACGTAATGGCATTACATGAGTTTGAGAAAGGCTTCGAGATGCTTTTAGCCGTCCCGCGTTTGGCGGCAAAAATTGTACTCTTCCCAGACGAAAATGAATTAAAGGATGCAGAAAAGAGAATTTCAAGCAAGGGTTGAAATAAAGAATTTCATCAATAAAATATCGATGAATTCCCAAAATGGAAGTGAAATGGAAAAGGTAAAAATGACTATATATTTTAAGGAGGCCCATGAGCAATATAGGCTCTTATGAGGAACAATACGAGAATTTTGACTGGTCAAAAGCGCGTGATTTTATCGGTTTCAAAGAGGGCGATTTTCTAAACATAGGCTACTACTGCTCGGACAGGATATGCGAGCAGGGCAAGAAAGCGACTTGTCGAAAAGGGAAAATCCTAACCTCCGCCTTAGCGGACATCAATAGGAGGAAGTTCTAAGGATGCGAATATTGTTGAAAGGAAAGGCAGAAAAGCGTTGGAGACCGCTCGCATCCTCCGATTACGAAGACGAGAGCAAAATACAGGAACTTCTTCAAAAAGATATCTCCCTCATCCCTCTGGAACCACCCCTGGTGGCTTCGGCGCGAGAGTTCGGGCTTCCCAGTTCAGGTTCAAGTGATATTGTCGCGGTTGCTGAAGACGGTTCAATAGCCATTGTAGAGTGCAAGTTAGCCAAAAATTCAGACGTCCGAAGGAAGGTTATCGGACAACTTCTGGAGTACGCCGCGTATCTCTCACAGATGTCGGAATTGAAGTTCACGGATAACTTCGATAAGCTTTCCGAGAAACCACTTTACGAATCCGTCAGGGAGCATTCAAGCATCGAATTCAACGAGTTGGAGTTCCGAAAGGCACTTGACAGGAATCTTCGAGAAGGCCGCTTTCACTTGATCGTAGCCGTAGATCACATCAACGAAGAGCTGAGGGAGATCGTTCTTTACCTCAACAAGCATAGTGACTGCGTTGTTGCAGCCCTGGAATTGGAGTATTTCAGGGATGGGGAAAAAGAAATACTTGTTCCAAAAATATCGGGCGGCCCGGACGAAAAGGAAGCTGCGGTCGGCAGAGGTTCAGTAAAACGTACTTACGCACCAAAAGAGAATTTAAATAGGGAAACCTTTCAAAAAACAGTTGGGGAGGAAGTAGCTAAAGAAGAAATAACTGAAGAGGACGCCGCTGTTCTCAGACAACTGCTTGATTTTGCCGAAAAGAATGCGGACGAAATAAAATGGAACCCTGGGTGTTTTGTCTTCAGAATCAAAGCAAAGAAAATCATACTGCCTCTCTTGAGGGTATATACCGATGCGTATTTGGAATTTGATTTCAGGTCTGTTTTGAAAAGCATTGGTCTGAAAGACACGACGGAATTCCGACAAAGAATTAACGCAATCGGCGCCTGCCTGGATGAGAAAAGAAGGGACTTCGAGCATTTCTGCCCAAGTACGGATTTGAAGTTTTTATACGATGCGTCCTCGTTTGAAGCCTTTAAGGAAACGATTCTATGGGTTGAAGAGAAGATGCGTGCTTACAAAGGGGATTGAAAAGTGTATCGGATTTCATTCGCTCCTTTCAAGTGGAAAGAAGATAAAGATCATAGTGATTTTTTAAAGCTTAACCGAATCCTAAGGAGGATCTAAGGATCATGAGCAACATCGGAAGTTACGAAGAGAAATATAAAACCTTCGACTGGTCCCAGGCCCGTGAGCATTTGGGATATAAGGAAGGCGATTTTTTAAACATAGGCTACTACTGCTCGGACAGGATATGCGACCAGGGGAAGAAGGATAAGCTTGCCCTTATCTGGGAAGGCTCTGACGGCACGGTCAAGCGCTACACATTTAATGACCTGAGACTCGTAACAAACACCTATGCTCAGTATCTCAAGGATTTGGGGATCAAGGTCGGCGACCGCGTCTGCGTATTCATGGACAAGATTCCCGATTTGTACTTTTCGATCCTGGGGATATTGAAGCTCGGCGCAATGGCGCAGCCGCTGTTCTCCGCGTTCGGACCCGAATCCTTGATGACGCGTCTGGAGGATGCGGGCACTGCGGCTGTTATAACGACCAAGAAGCATGTATCGAAGGTACGTCATATAAAACCGGATTTGCCGAATCTGAAGCACATAATAGTTGTAGACGGTGAGCCTTCAAAGAAGGGCGAAGGCGAGATAGTTTTCGAACTCGACAAAGCGAAAAAGGTCGAGAAATTCGAAAGCTACCCATGCACCCCTGAGACCCCATCCCTGCTTCACTACACATCTGGGACTACGGGCAAGCCCAAGGGCGCCCAACACGTTCACGGTTCGATATTTGCGCAGGCCATAACGACGAGTTGGGTGCTCGATGTCAGGGATGACGATGTGTACTGGTGCACTGCAGACCCCGGCTGGGTCACAGGAACCTCTTATGGAATCATCGGCCCCTGGTCTCTTGGCATTACGCAGGTTGTTTTGGATGCGGGATTTATACCCGACCGCTGGTACAAGCTTATACAGGATCACAAGGTGACTGTCTGGTACTCGGCCCCGACTGCCATAAGGATGCTCATGAAAGAGGGCACCGACATCGTCAAGAAGTATAACCTGTCGACATTGCGTCACCTTGCGAGCGTTGGCGAACCCTTGAATGCTGAAGCCGTTCACTGGTCACGCGAGGCTTACGGCCTGCCATTCCACGACACCTACTGGCAGACCGAGACCGGAGCCATAATGATAACGAACTTCCCCGGCATGGAGATAAAGGCCGGCTCGATGGGCAAGGCCTTTCCTGGCATAACTGCAACAGTCGTAGATTTGAAGACTTATGAACCAATCAAGGAACCCGGCAAGGTCGGACTTATTGCCTTGAAACCTGGCTGGCCTTCGATGTTCAGAACTTACTGGAACAACAAGGAGACATACGACAATAAGTTCAAGAATGGCTGGTACATATGCGGCGACCGCTCGTCGATTGACAAGGACGGCTACTTCTGGTTCGTCGGCAGGGATGATGACGTCATCAACACCGCAGGTCACCTGGTTGGGCCATTTGAGATCGAATCCGCATTGCTTGAGCATCCGGCGGTAGCGGAATCGGCGGCTGTAGGCAAGCCCGACCCCGTTAACATGGAGGTCGTAAAGGCGTTCGTGGCGTTAAAGCCGGGCTTCCAAGTATCGACAGATCTTGAACTTGAGATAATGAACTTCATCCGCAAGAAGCTCTCCCCACTTGCCATGCCGCAGGAGATAGAATTTGTAAGTTCGCTTCCAAAAACGCGTTCGGGAAAAATAATGCGCCGCGTTCTTCGCGCACAGGAATGGGGCGAGGATTTGGGCGACATCTCCACGCTCGTGAATGATGATGTATAACTAATAGATAAAAAACAGCTTGCCTGTTTTTATCTAATCCAAGATTTGATGAGTGCGCATTTTGCGCACTCTCTTTTTAGAAAATTGGGGTCCCCGCGAAGCTGTGGAGTAGATTCGTGGGGTTGAGTTCGGGGTCCCCACAAGATCGCAACGCGATCTTGTGGGGCAAAAAAAGCTGGTCAAAAGATGGTCAAACTTTCACCCCAAAAGACTGCTCCGCATTCCTTTGGTGACCCCGATAAGGAAGTCAGGATTGACGGTTTGTGTTCCAGTTTGAATAAGCGCGTCAGGATTTGAAAATGTCATTGGCGAGGTAGCCGCCGGAGGCGGCATGGGCTGAACTACCGCTGGAAGCACTTAAGTTCAGCAAGTCGCTGCCAACGACCAAAGCTCCAAAGGGTGACGCTTGCGGAACTATCTATTCCCGAAGGGAATGCTCCTTAGACGTTAGTCAAAAACGTAGGAGCTGACCTTTAGGTAAGCTCGAATTATTTAGAAGCGGGCCGACTTGACGCGACAAAGATGCTGCGTCAACCCCTTGACAAGGCGGACTTAAAAGCTACAATATTAGTAGGAATTTATATGCAAAAGGAGATCGAAAATGGATAAGAAGAAAACTCAAAAAGGGGACGGAGAGGCCGAAGCGCTCGCGGCAATCGCCGCGATGGAGGAACCCTACCGCGCAATGGCTGAGCGGCTGCACAAAGTCATCAAGGCAAGTGCGCCTGTACTTGAGCCTAAAACCTGGTACGGGATGCCCGCCTATGCCAAGGACGGCAAGGTCGTCTGCTTCTTCCGCAGCCCGGAGAAATTCAAGGAGAGGTACATGACGTTCGGATTCAACGACAAGGCGAATCTCGACGAGGGCGTCATGTGGCCGGTCGCCTTTGCGCTGAAGGCGCTGACCGCCACCGAAGAGGCGGAGATAGGCGCGCTCGTAAAGAAAGCGGTGGGCTGAGGTCTACGACTTGCGTCGCAACTTGTTTAGAAGTTTGTCGCCGGGGAGTGAGGAAGTCATTGCGAGTGTCGCTGCGAGCGACCGAAGCAATCTATTTGCGGAGCAAATGCTCCTTAGCGTATCAGCACTACCTTGTACGTCGCACCCCCCTCCCCCATCGGCTTGATGAAATACCCACCCGATTCGTAACACTCACCCCAAACAAACGTAGGGGCTTACCTTCAGGTAAGCCCGGATTGACTATTTGCGGGCCGACCTAAAGGTCGGCCCCTACGATTTCACATCTTAGTTAAAAGTTGGATAAGCAGGGTTCCGCCAACACCAAGTATTCCGCTTATCAGCGATGCAATTAACGCTACAATTATTTTGTCCTTGTTACGTTTCCAAAATGACTCTTGCTCGTGACGTCGTTTGAGAATAATTAATGAGTACCTTTTAGTTTGAATATTCATAGCCCAGAAAACCCAAACAACAAAGATAAGACCAAATGCAATACCGACAACTATTACCAACCATGTTTCCTTTATGATTCCCTCAATAAAATCTTCAAGGAATACCCCGATAATAGAACCAAAAAGCCAACTCCATCCCGTTTTGGAAAACCAACCAAATCTTAGGCGTCTAGGTTTAAGAACCTCTTTTACTTTTACCAAAACACCACGATTAGTTATAGTGTCTTCACCTGCATAAAGCCATATTCTGTCGCTTTCAAAATTCAACGAAATATATGGACTATGTGTTGTAAGGTTCAAATCAGTAATCTTTTCTTTCTTTAATTCCTTAAGCTGGCTTGGATCATCAAGTTGATATTCATCAGTCTTAATGGTTATTTCTTCTGACGCATCTCTTAATACTTCGACTATCTTTTCGATGTCATCAAGATATATTTTTATTGGCGGAAAATTCTCCCATAGCTTTTGGCGATTTTTTTTACATAAAATTCCTGTAAATAGATTATCTATGCTTTCGATGCTTTGTCAATGAGCGCGCTTTAATTTCCATTTCGTCATCGCGAGCTGCACCCCGCAGGGGCGCTAGCGTGGCGATCTCCTGGCACATTCTTGAAACACACTGTACAGAGCCATGTGCGTAAGCACTCTGCTACGAGATTGCTTCGTCTTCTCGCTGAACGTAAGCGCTTCCCGCGCGGGTCTGCGCTTCGAGCGCACGTTCAGCCAATGCCTCCCCTGGAGGCTCGCTCGCAAAGACAGGAGAAGAAGGTCACCCCTCACCCGCCGCTGTGCAGCGGCCTCTCCCAGAGGACGAGGATGACTACCCCTCCCCTACCCCTCCCGCCAGGATGGGTAGTAGGAAACAGGCACAACCCAGTAGTATGTCGAACGCAGTTCGACCCATGCGGCCTCCGATTGCTAGCTTGCATCCGCATATTATCCAGCTAAACTAGCGTACAACAAAAGGAGATGCATATGCAGAGAATATTTCTGATAGCTTTGCTGGCACTGTTAGTCATCTTCCTGCCCGTATCTGCCCAGATAGATACATTGAAAGCAGGTCGCACGCTCGGTCTCGAGTTCGCGCCCGGCGTCATGGGCGGACTCTCTTTCATGCAGGCGGGCGTTACCTTGCCGACAATAGGTAAATCATTCCAGATAGGAATAAAAGGCCGCATGTGCAGCTCGCTCACATGGTGCACGTTCATTCACTCAGAGACGGGCGAGCGGGTTTCGTTCCACCCGGTCGTGGCGGCAGGAGTTGTGTCTTTCGGAGGTTCGGGTCCGATACTGTACGGCAAATTGAGACCTTACGGAGCGACCGATATCATAGTCGGCTACTCATTCACGCCGTACGACGATCTGGTCTACGGCTGCGGCAATCTGATTGGCCCGAATTTGACCTTAGGCGTAACAGGCTACTTCGGCATAGAGCTTTTCACGTCAGAGCGGCTGGCGATGTTTCTGGACGCAGGCGGAGGCTTTAAGACACTTAAGCCCGAGGACGAAGAAAACCTCTACGCCATTGCATCGAGCTGGATAGGCTCGGGCTTCGGCCTCAAGATGGGGATTAGGTTTTATCCCCGCGCCGTCGCTTCGTAAAGTAATGTGGAGCAATTGCCTTTATCTGAGGCTCTCAGAGGTATCATAGGTCGAATCCAATGAGACTTGATATCGAGAAGATAAAGAACGCATGCACGCCGACCTCGTTTAGACGAGGCAAGGAATACTGCGAGGAAGGAAGGGTTTCTTCAGTTGAGCGATTCGGGGAGCGGATAACGGCGATCGTTAAGGGAAAAGAACCTTACAAGGTTACCATTCGTCCTTGGGGAAACGACTTCTCCGCTTCATGCACCTGCCCCTACAGGCAGGGTGGCTCATGCAAGCACATCGTGGCCGTGCTCCTCTGCCTGCTCGAAGAATACCTGAAGGTTGAGAAAGGCATGGGAACGGCAAAGGGCGATGCCGCGCCTGATTCCGGAGTCGGGAGTCAGGGTATTATATCTAACCGCGACATTGGAAACCTCCTGAATATATATAACCTCAACCAAGATTCCGCGAAGAAAAGGTTTAAACAGTATAAAAGCGTGCTACGAGGCATGTACCGCCGCGCATTCAAAGGGTCGGGCTATCACCGCTACGGGATCGAGGTCGGATTTACCGATTTTGAGGAACTTGCACAGCACTGCATCCGCAGAGGCGATTTCGACGAGGCCTTGCTCGTTTATCGGGCGCTCTCCGAAGTCATTGCCGAAAAGATGGACTGGGTGGACGATTCGGACGGCTACTACGGCGGAGCTTTCGCGGACGCCATGGACGATTTTGCCAACACCATCCTCGCCGCTGAATTCGATCACGACCGAAAAAAGGCTCACATAGAGTATCTCTTTCAGAAATTCATCGCGAACGACCCCGACTACTTCGAGGAGCACTACGACGCAACGCTTAAGAAGATATGCACCAGCGAAGACGACTTAAGGCTCTGGAAGGAACTCCTCGAACCACACATGCCTCAGAGTCTGCCTGATAAGGAAGATTTCATCAAACGCTTTCGAGCATGGAGGCTTTTTTCGATGATGCTGCATATCCTTGAAGGCCTGGGAGAATGGGACGCCTACTGCGCGCTTATGGAAAGGAACTACAGAAATGACAATCAGTTATGCCTGTGGTACGCCGAGCGTCTGGTCAAGATCGGACAACACGAGCGGGCAATTGAAGTGGCGGAAGAAGGACTGAGAATCTTTCCTGATCATCTCAGGGAGGGCCTGCGCAGGCTCCTTGGAGGGTTCTACAAGCCGAGTGATCCCGGCAAGTACAAGCTGAATCTGAAAGCCCTGTTCCTCGAAAAGCGAAGCTGGAAGGACTACTACGAGCTGAAGGCTCTTTGTGCGCGGGATGAATGGAGCCGGACGATCGAGGGCATAATCGCCGAACTGGCGCGCGAACGGCATGACCGGGACGATATCCTCATCGAAATATATCTGAAGGAGGATATGTTTGAAAAGGCTCTGAACATGGTTCTTTCTAAAAAGAGTCTTCAATATCTCGAGAAGTATCACGCGCGGCTTGCCGCGAAGTTTCCTGACGAGTACTTCAAGGCGTACATGGAGTTTATTGCTCCTTTTGCCAAATCGAATACGGGTCGAGGACATTACACTGAGGTCGTCCGGTATCTTAAGCTGATGAAGAGAATAGAAGGATATGAAGAAAGGGTCAGGGAACTCGTTGAGGACTTCAAGACCACATACGCAAGAAGACCTGCGTTTATTGAGGAGTTGAGGAAGGTCAAATAAGCGGATGAGGATAATCCAGCGCTCATTAAGAAAGGGAGATGGCCGTAGGCCTTGGAGAT
>JAAYVC010000050.1 GCA_012517375.1 bacterium
CTTGTTTCAGCTTAGAACACTTCGAAAAGCTGGTCTAGCCTAGCGGAGGCTGTCGAAGTTTAAAGGAAAAAAGAGGTTGGAAACAATAATTGTAGGGATAATCGGGTATCTTTAGCACAAAATGGGATTAAACACAGTATCCAGTTCAGAAAACCTGAGTAAATCGAAATCCTCTAGTGTTTAAAATTGAGAAGTGGTGGGACGAGTCCTCGCCAAACTATAATTTTAAATTCGTCCCGGGAGATGAATATGAAGCAGCTATTGGGTTTCAAGAGGAGGATAATGGAAAATTTAAACAACATAGCGAGGTTCCTCTTTTTACTATGCTCATTCTTGATACCGTAGCCAATCTTTCGAGGAATAGTTCCAATCAATATTGGTGGGACTATTTTGATTTGGACCGTACAACAGGAAAATTATTATGAGAAATTCAAGAGAAGCCTGAGAGTTTTCATTCTACTGGGTCTCCTATCGGTCGTGAGTGTTTGGTATGTATACTCATACCCCAATGAACCTAAGTTAAGGTTCTATATGATTAGCATCCAGTGTGGGGATAATACCTAGAACTCCCTTTAGCCAGAGGAGTGGATCGAATGACACCAGCCGAACTCAAGGCCAAGCTCAGCGAAATGATGGCACTTCCTGAAGAGACAGAGTGGATCGAGTTCAAGGAAGCCAAGAACGACTACAATTTCGAGGACCTGGGCAAGTACTTTTCAGCCTTGAGCAACGAGGCCAATCTGAAAGGGAAACCTGCAGGCTGGCTGGTCTTTGGGGTAACGGACAAACCACCACGGCAAATCTGCGGAACTAACTACCGGCGACAACAACCGGGTTTAGAAAGGCTCAAAACAAAAATCGCTCAGAATACCAACCATCAAACCACATTTAGAGAAATTCATGAGTTAAATGACGCAGAAGGGCGAGTGGTCTTATTTGAAATACCCCCGGCCCCACGAGGGATCCCAACAGAGTGGAAAGGGATCGCTTACGGGCGCATTCACGAATCCTTAAGCCCACTGAGCCTTCAAGAGATCGAGCAGATTCGCAAACAGGGCACGCCAGAGGACTGGTCAGCCCAAATCTGCGAAGGTGCGACAATCCGCGACCTAGACCCCCTAGCCATAGCCTTTGCCAAGCAGGAGTATAAGGAAAAGAATATGAGTAATCCCATATTGGCTACCGAGGTAGATCGATGGGATGATATCACTTTCCTGAACAAGGCTAAAGTTACTATCGAGGGGAAGATTACCCGGACGGCCATTATCTTGCTAGGTAAGAACGAGTCCGAGCATTTTTTGTCCCCGGCTGTTGCCAGGATCACCTGGGTGCTCAAAGATGCGAACGGCGTGGAGAAAGATTATCAGCACTTTGGGCCACCGCTAATCCTGGCCGTAGATCAGGTGTTCGCCAAAATTAGGAATCTGACATATCGATACATGCGCAATGAGACTCTCTTTCCCTCCGAGATAAAGCAATATGAATCGTGGGTCATCCGCGAGGCATTACATAACGCTATTGCGCATCAGGACTATGCACAGGGAGGGCGCATCAACGTTGTAGAGGAATCAGAGTCGTTGCTCTTCACAAATTTGGGTGAATTTATTCCAGGGAGCGTAGAGGAAGTTATCCTTCGGGATGCACCCCCAGAGCACTACCGGAATGAGCTTCTGGCCACGGCAATGGTCAACCTGAATATGATTGATACCATTGGCAGTGGCATCAAACGGATGTTCACAATACAGCGGCAACGGAGCTTCCCCATGCCAGACTACGACCTGAGCGAGCGTGGGCGGGTAAAGGTGAAGATCATCGGCAAGGTAGTCGATGAAAAGTATACCCGGGTGCTGATGAAGAGGATGGATCTTGACCTTATGGACGTGATTGCCCTAGACAAGGTGCAAAAAGGAAAGCCTCTTACAGAAGATGAGTTCAGGTCGCTAAAAACAAAACGTCTGATCGAGGGGCGACGCCCGAACCTATTTGTATCGGCGGATATCGCTGCAGTCACAGAAACCAAAGCAGATTATATCAAGAAAAGGGCCTTCGATAAGGAGTACCATAAGAAAATGGTCTTAAAATACTTAAACAAGTTTGGTGAGGCGTCCAGGAAAGACATTGATTGCCTGCTTATGGATAAGATCTCAGATGCTCTCAATGATGATCAGAAGAAGACCTGGATAACAAATTTGCTTCAGGAAATGAGGCGAGATGGGTCAATTAAACCCGTGGGCACAACACGACATGCAAAGTGGGTTATATCTAAATAGCCACTGAAATCTGTGATTTATGCATAGATTTATGCATAGACTTCAATGCGTTTTTGCATAACCAGATGCGGTAGACGCCTCGTGTAAATATAGACCTACGCATATTAGCCCGAAGTTCGACTGCATGGACTTGAATGAGGATGCCCAATTATCCATGAGCACCGCCAACTTTAA
>JAAYVC010000051.1 GCA_012517375.1 bacterium
TGGTCGTCCGCAGCCGCGCATTTAAAGATGCCTGAGCCGCCCGACTGGAAGGTCTTGAACCACTTCACGTTTCCGGCATTGTCGTATTTTATGATTATGGCCTGGGTGTTGGCGTTGTCGTACGTTCCGCCTACTACAAAGATGTCGCCTGCGGTATCGACCGCGATGTTTTCAACGTAGGTGTAGGGCTGACCTGTTGTGTAGGTTTCCTTCCAGTCAGGTACCCAGCCTATGTTGGGATCAGCGATAGGGATATTGATAGTCCACGGCGTATTGAGTGATTTCTGGTAGCCGGTGGCGTAGATGCCCCTGGAATCGGCACCGATAGCCTCGCCGATCTCGTTATGGTCTTCATTGAACTGCCAGTCCCAAGTTTTGGCGCCCGTCTCCTTGTTGCGCTCGAGGATGAAGAAGTCCATGCCGCCCGCGCCCGATATGGCGCCAACGGCATAAGCATAAGCGCCTCTCACGACTGCGTCGGTTCCGTATATAGGATCAGAACTCGTATTATAATCGTTTTCCCAGAGAATGGTCTGGTTCGAGCAGTCCAGTCTCGCCATGTAAAGGGAATAAGGAGTCTCCTTCGAG
This sequence comes from bacterium, assembly GCA_012517375.1. Classification (NCBI taxonomy): domain Bacteria; species bacterium. Next base: position 589 of record JAAYVC010000051.1, read on the forward strand.
GACACGACATAGACCGAGCCTGCGTCCGCGTAAATGCCGCCGTGATTGGCGATATTCGTCCACTGCTTTGTCCACAGGAGCGCGCCCGTCTCCTTGTTGTAGGCCTTGACGAGCGTACCGTTGGTTGGAAGGAAATCGGCTATGTACACGTTCGAGCCGTCAGCGGTCATGTCGTAATCCCATACCATTCCTACATTGTCGCACTGGATGTCCCAGACCTCCTTAATGGGCTGGGCTGAAAGACCTGCACCCACAGCTATCACCCCGAGTAAAATTGAAAGACACTTGAAGAGTTTCACGGTTTCTCCTTCGGTTTCAGATTAATAAATTTCCGATTCTAACAGGTCTCGAATACTAATCAGAGTCCTGGGTATAGAAGTTCTTGAATTTCACGACGCTTGAGCCCGATCCGGTGCCCATGAGAACGTAGACATCCTCGCCCACTATCGCGAGATCGACCGCATAGCTTTCATAACTCTTCTCGTAACGGTATTGCCAGAGCATCTCTCCGGATGTGTTGAACTTGCATACAAGCATGTTAGTCACGCTGTCTTCTTTGTCGTAGCCTAAACCTGCAGCGTACACGTACCCCGAATCGTCGAGCTTGACCGCAAAAAAACTAGCGCTTGCGGAATCGTACTCGAGCGATTTATACCACTGTTGCATTCCGGCAGAGTTGTATTTCACGATGACGGCTTCGCGAGAACTGGCTGTATTCGTCTCACCTACCACATAGGAGTTGCCTGATTCATCAGCCGCGATATCGCTCATGTTATCTATATAAGGGCTGTCATACTTCACCCCCCACTGGACCGGCCAGCCGGGTTCGTGAGGCTCGATGGGAATCTTCAAAGTCCATCCGTAGTAAAACAACACATGACCTGTAGCGTATATGCTTGTATTATCGGATGTTATAGAAACAAGCAGCTCCTCTGAACCGTCATCACTCTCGTTTATCCTCCACTGATAGCTGCAGACACCAAGGGTTTTGTCTCTTTCGAGGATGAGGAAATCGGTGGCTATCGTCCCCCCTACTTTGCCCGCGGCGTAGACGTAAAGGCCGCGTACGCAAATATCATTTGCCTCAATCCAGCCCGAGGGATCGCCGAAACTCGCCACCCACAAGGAATCGCCTGAGGAGACGTCGAGCCTTGCCATCCAGATGCTGTCGGGATTTTCTTTGTTGCCGACCACGTAAAGATAATCTTTATCCAGCGCAAGTCCACGGCCCGAAATCGAGTCGTTGAGAGGCTTACTCCACAATGGATTGCCGTCGCTATCGTAGGCTCGAATCATCTTCGTGCCCAGGACGTACACATTGCCGTCATCGGCCGCAAGCGCCTGCGGATAACCGATATTGTCGCAAGCGACATCCCAGACGACCTCAAGGGCTTTATCCCTTTCCTTGGGTATGCACGCTAAAGCAACCGATATGAGGAAAGCGGCTCCAGAGAACACCAAAAACCTTGCATTACGATTCATGCATTCCTCCGCAATGGTTTCGGTTTTAAATTCGAATCATACTTAAAAGAGAAATGGTGTCAATTAAAATTGTTTCTTTTGACAAATGATCTACGGTGTAGACTTTACATATAAGCCTGTCTCAGCTTTTTTGCTTCTGCGAAAGGGGTTCCCTAAAAAACATCCTGTGTTTGTTAGGGTCTAGTTAGTTCCCTACTGAGACCCCAAGCCCGAATATGAAGCCGGGATCATCAAGGGTTGTAGAGCCAGCCGAGGAACCGATTGCAAGGGGCACACCGATGCCTCCTTCGCCGTAAAGTGAAAACATCTCGCCAAGACGCAGCCTGAGTCCCAAAACGCTTGAGAACATCGAAATCCCTGCCCAGTTATAGTCGCCGGTAATAGTCTCCGAAGCGCCTGTAAGCGAAAGACGAGCAACACCGTAAGGATAGAGAACCTTACCCGGGATACCAGCATAAAGCGAAGCCTCTCCTCCGTATATAAGCACACCAAAGGAGGCAAGGGATGCTCCAGCACCAAGGGCAAACCAATCCGAAAAACTGTATTTTGTATCGACCTTGAGGCCAAGTCCCCAGGAATGTACGCCTATGTCCAGATTCGGTACTACACCTGCACGAACCCAAAATCCAGGGATGGCAAAGGGAAAATCACTTATAGTTATTCCTGCAAGACCTATGCCTCCTGCAACCTTGCCCTGCGGGACGACCTGCGGGGTTTGAAGGTGATACATTGAACATCCGGTAAAGACAAGCAGGAATAATGTCAGAATCCCGACTGTTTTTTTCAACATCTCTACTCCTGGGTTAGATTTTGAAGAGAATAGCGATTATCAACTAATTGTCAAGGTCAGAAGAAATTGCCCCTTCGCCTGCAGGACAAGCGGAGGGGCGATCACGGAGGAGATTATGCTAATTTCCGATTAAAAGGGCTCTAAGCAAACCCTTAAGATAATCACCTGTTCTATCCCATCCCCATCTGTTTCTCATCCTTATTCGTTTACTTCGCACTTGAAAACTCCTTTCAACGATCCTTCAGAGTTCCGCGATGATGGCTTATGGGACATCCTCCTCTAATATATTGTTAGACGCTAAAAACTGAAAAAAGTTACACCAGATATCCTGCAGGTTATCTGGAGACTTTATAATGGATCGGTATCGCCTTCTTCCCAACGCTATCTAATAGTTCAGACTTCTACACCTTTAGTTCACGAGCTATATGACCCAGAACGTAATCCTGAGCTTAGGTTCAGGCCAGTCAATCACTTCGATCTCAATCTTCCATACATTAAGATCGGGTTTCTTCACAATAGCCTCCTGGGTCTAAGACCCTTGTAAAGGAGTTTATTGATACAGTATACTCACCGAGGCAGGATATGCAATAGCTTAACTGCATTATGGCGATTTCACAGCTAGGTCGAGACTCATTCGCTTTGTTCGCGCTTTCTTTTCAAAATCTCTTCTATTCTTTTTGAGTGAATGGAGTACTTTATCTTTCCTCCTCCCTTCATCTCCTCCCAGCTTATCGAATCTCGAGCAAGAAGGTCTGTGTTCTCACTGTTTAGAATGTCCATCCAGATCAAGACACGTTGGACAGACTGATTGCTCAACGCAAGAATCTCAAGAAGCGTTCTGTCCTGAATCTCAAAAATAGGCTCAAGCTGACGCCTCAGATTTTCCTTTCCTCCATTAAGAGACCAGTCGGAAAGAATAGTGACAAGAATATCACCGTCCGTTAACTCTATCCTTTCTTCTGTCTCTCTATGAATCCTGAAACCGAATTCCCTTAAAGCCGCAATCACGTCTCCGGTGGACGGTATGGTTTGTCCCTTATCGCCCTCGACCCTCGTGTCAAGAGCGTTCATTGATAAGTCCTTTAAGGCAGAAGCCTTAGTTATTCCTGTGTTGTGACATCAACCTCTCACGGGGTTCATGCACGTCCTCCTCAAGCTGTTCCGATTCTACGAATAAAGACGCAAGCCCGCACCAAGAAGTTACAGCTATGACGACCTCATGATTAAGAAAGAAGCAACCCGCATGCCATCTCCAAAGTGAGTATTAGTGGATACTATACAGCAACTTACGTGACGAACCGATATCGATGAAGCACGCAAAGATGCAATAAAATTCGCAATGCATGCAGGATTCCGCATCTTTGGTATGTATCAAGATCTCTTCTTTTTTGAAAGAATGGCAATCAATGCCGCAATAAAAGGTATCACGGTCCCTAGTATGATGGGTAAATATTCACGTGAAAATAACTTAGGAAGAGCGGTACCCTTCGTTTGCATGGAATAGAACATTATAATCCCGCCCGTCGCGAGTATTGAAACGGCGATAATTAGAGGTATGCTGCTTCTCTTCCTTACTGCTCCTGCGTCTTCAAACCCTTGCCGGGAATCATGTGAATCAGCAGGGCTATCCGGTTTTCGCGGTTCATAAGGCATTTTATATTGGATATTTGCTCCTGGAGCGGACTCTCTTCTGTTCCGGATGATGACTATTATCAAAACAATTACTATAAGCACACCTGTAGCTATCCCGGCTATTAAAGGAATATTCATCTATACTGTCTCCATTTTAAGATTACATTTACTTTTCACTGAATATTCGATACGCATAAGGCGGAGACCTTTCGACCTCCGCCTTATACAAAAGAAGCCTTCGAGAAAAACGTCTAGTGTCCTCCGTTTATTTCTGATGCCCAGAAGGCAACTCGTTTAAGGGTTTCATCAAAGCGCTCCGAATCCATATCTTCTGTAAGTTCAGACACTTCCAATGCGTAGTAGGAGAAAATCTCATCGAGCTTGTCTTTGAGTTCTGATGCATCCTTGGTTGTTGTCTGGATTTTCGGCACATTGACCGTGTACGTACCGTCGCTCAATACCGTTGTTATGGGAGTTTCTTCGCCTGCGATGAATCCTATGCTTACAAGTGCAGCCACTATGTCGCTTGAGGGAGGTATCTTTGTCTTCATTTTTCACCTCCAAAGTTTGATATCCCATCCTATCCATTTTAGCCGCTCCAATTATTCAGACGAACCAGAGGCTTAATTTGTTTGCATGTGCAGAGGTCATTCGAAACGCCGCGGGCTCGAACTCATTCATGTATCTTTCTATCCGCTAATGGCTCTCAACACATAGACAGGCCGTTAGCAGTACCATAAAGCCTGCCTTCTTGGAGTGATCGGCCTAACAAAACCTCTACATCTCTTCTGGAGCTGCGATAACCGGAAGTTTCTGATAGCCTTTGTTGCTCTTTCGTATCTCCATCTCTGAAAGAAGGATGCTCGGCGCAACAAAAGAACTCAAGCCGTTCTTCGCAGTCCAGACTCGGGAATCAGCGCCAAGGGCTATCACCCTGTTAAGGGTAGAAAGAGGAGAGGCCGAAAGCACCTCTATACCTCGCACCGGTTCCTTGCGGCCGTCAGTATAGAGCTTGTACGCTTCCAGGGGCCTGAATTTGCTCGTAGGCCTTGCTCCTTCTGCTGTTGTAAGAACCATGCCGTCGACGATAACCATGTTGGTTTGCGCATCCTCTCCTTCATCCAGCCGTGCCGATGAGATGACAAGACCGTATGGTTTTCCAAGTCTGCGGCACTCGGCAATGAGCGAGTTCTCAAGCGCTCGCTCGCTCAAAGGAGCAGACGATTCGAGAATAAGGTTTCCTGCTGATACTTTGCCTGAACGGTAGTGTCCGTTTGAGTTCGGAAATTCCTTACTTGGCGAACGCGACATGAGCATGTTCTTCAGCACGCCTTGCGAAACGAGGTTCACTCTCTGAGCCGGAACACCCTGATCATCGTAGCGGTAGTAACCGGCAAGAGCCTGTCCTTCGTATTCACTTATAGTCGGGTCATCATAGATGTTTAAGGAAGGCAGCAATACACGTTCGCCGACTTTCTTTTCAATTCCCTCAGAAGAGTTATTCAGTTTTCTTTGCGTCATAAAAAGAGGCGCAAGCTCTGATTCGAGATAAACGGAAGAAGCCGAAGCTTTGATGAGTACCGGCCCGGCGTAAGCTTCACACGTAGGTTTATTCCTGAAATCGGTAAGGGTCTTGGCCATTCTGGTTACTGTCTCGTCCAGGAACCCCGAATCAAGACCGCCGTCAGCCAAGACAAGTCTTTGCTCGGCGCTTGTCGGCATCCCGTCCTCGGAACGCGTGAAGGCCGAGATAATAACGGCGAATCCCAATTGGCCGTCCTGGATTGCCGACCCCTCGCTTGAAACGAAGTAGGTGTTCAATCCGTTTGCTTCCAGCGCGACGCTGGAAATCAATATATCCGGATACCGCTTAAAGATGGCTGAAAGGTTTCTTATTCTCTCCTGCCATAGGGCTTTATCCGCTGCGAGATTGACTTCGTCTCCGATATAATTTGCCGCATCTTCCCTGCTGAAATCACTGGGCTTGTCTTCGTCGGGATCAAGGGAAATCATTCTCGCTTTCTTTGAATAATCTTCGAGCGCTTCCTTGTAATAATAATCCGTGGCAAGCCACAACCGGTGCTTGATGACCGCCGTATCATTATCAACAGGAATCTGTCTGTACTTCCAATAATCCTCAGTGCTCATCCAGGAATCATTTCCTGCGTTTGAATTGTCAAGTTTATAGTCGCCAACCCTGAGTTCCACATCCAGGTTTCGCATATGGGACTCATCGGACTTGACAAGTGATCCAAGACTAGCCTGAACGATTACTTTAGATATGTCGCAAATTCGGTAGCTTATAAAATAAGGCCTCTGGCTGCCCGCTATTTCGAGGTTTTTCATGGAGCGGTTCAGCTCAGACTGCATGGCATTAATAATCGGAGAAGGCGAAGCGGCCAGAACCAGCGAGGCGGATGCAAGAAAAACTAGAACTATTCTTGTCTTTTTCATCTATTCCTCCTTTATAAATCAGGTTCGCTTCTATCTTTTCCATCATCCTGCGGCAAGGAAGGATATAGAGGCGAAGGCAGTATTGGCGGTTTGCGGTTGCTTGCCGCATCCTTGGCTATTTCAATCTCCGAGAGGAGAATGCTTGGCGACACCAGTCCTACGGGAACAGAGCCCGACTCCGCCCCGCAGAAGCCGTTGAAGACCTCGGGATCATCGCCTGCAGCCATTATCTTGTTCAACGCAGCAAGCGGAGTTCCGCCGAACTTGATTCCGCGAACGAGTTCCTCCTTGCCGGTCTTGACATCCACCCTGTAAACCAGAAGCGGGTTGGATTGAAAAAGTTCCATAAAACCGCGGCTTGTATTGGTCGCTCCGCCCTCTGAACGTACAAAGATCAAGCCGTACGGTTTGCGCTGCTTGCGGCATTCGGCAAGAAGCTGTTTTTTCAGCTGTTCAAACGGCACAGGCCGTGAATTCTCAAGAATGAGATTGCCTTGTCTTGGAACAGGGATGCCGCCCCATCCTATGTATTCCATCTGCGCTCGGCCGTGACCGTTTGAGTATGGAAATGCTTTAATGGGCTTGCGAGAGCACAGAAAGTTCTCAAGAACGCCGTTTGAGATAAGGGTAACGCGTCTTGAAGCGACGCCTTCGTCGTCGTATAGATAAAAGCCGTTCAAGGGCTTACCTTTATAGTCCTTTATAGTGGGATCGTCGTAAAGGGAAAGGAAAGCTGGAAGGATTCTGCTGCCTACCTTGTCCTTGAAGGTCTCGCCCGATTCCCTTGATTCTATCCTATGCGATTCAAGCCTGTGCCCGTATGTCTCGTGGATAAAAACGCCTGCCGCCCTGCTTTCAATAAGCGCAGGCCCCACGTAAGCCTCCATCACGGGCGCGTTTTTAAGGGCAAGCACCTCGTTTACGAGCATTGCAATCTCTTTGCGTACGCTGTCATCTGAAGGCAGCCCCTCGACAGACCAGCCGAAATAATTGCGGTAACTCTGTACCCACATACCGTCATCGGCTTGGGTTGAGGCGATGATTCTCAACCAGCAATAGAGTTTTCCTTCTTGTATCTCCGAGCCTTCAGTTGAACAAAAATAGTTATTCCTGGCTTCTACCGAGAAGGAAACTTTAGATTCTTGAATCTCGGGATAATCGGCGAAAATAGAGGAATACTGCCTGATTTTTTGCTCCCACTTCGACCGGTCGACCGTTAAGCGAACCTCTTCGCCTATGTAGGATACAGGATTCTGGCGATCGAAATCATCCGAACACTCTTCCTCGACCTCTGTCGCGCGCCGACCTTCTTTTTTTGCGTACTGCCTAAGCGCCTGCTTGTATCGGATATCGGTCATCAGCCATAGAGCGCGGGAAAGAAGCGCGGAATCTTCCGCAAGCGGAATTGGAACCTTTTTATACTCTTCATTTGCTTTATTGTCTTCAGGAGCGTAATCGTAAATCTGATCGGCGGAAGGCATATTATCGAACCTGTAATCCCCTACTCGAACCTGGACGTTGAGGAACCTCGAATGGGTATCAGAAGAATCCATGAGTGCGCCAAACTTGGCGCTAGCTGAATATTTGCATCTGTCTACAAGCAAGTAGCTTATAAAATATGGCTTCTTTTCCCCCTCTAGACTGAGATCGCTCATCGACCTGTCCAGCTCCTTTCTCATCGTTTTAAGAAGAGCACTAGGAACGGCTCCGAGGAGCATCGTTGATACAAGTAACGAAATAATAAAGAACTTAAGTCTCACTATAGCCTCCTTGGATTGGATGTTAAAAAGGGCAACCAACAGATTCCCTTTGTTAATATTGATATTATATGACGTTGTAATGCCCTAAAAAGTTGACTTTTTTGCTGTCCAGGTTGTTTTCGATAGCGCGCAAAATAAGGCTGACCCTCTTGGGGTGGTCGGCCTAAGATGGAATGAGGATGGGGTTGATTAGAATACAAATCTAGTATATTGAATATTCAGAACAATCTTCTTGATTAAGCGTGAATCGGCGGATTAAAGAAAAAACAGGCTTGCAAAGCTGATGCTTCAGTGATAGCGCTTCAGGTGAACCCTGTACTCTTCTTCCAGGGAAGCTACGAATCTGTAAATCCCTTCCAGGTTTCTCTCAAGGAGCGGAATCTTTTTTTCTATGCCTTGCGACGTAGCTATCCTTGAGTAGAATTTAGCCCATTCGATATGCTTTATCTCGTGATATTGATTCAGGTGTTCGAAATAGACCTTCTTGAACGCCCACGCACAGTCGTATAGAGCGTCCGTTTTCAAAAAGAGAAGCCGGATGCGCTTTTTCGAAGATAGTTCACCGGCGTTGCCCGGATAGAGCAAATCGGCCTGGCAGCCCGCTCGATAACGCTCCAGCAGCGAGTCCTGCATACTGTGATTTTTTTCAAGGTGGTGATTGTAATCCCCTATCAAGGAGTCAAGCATTTCTTGAGTCAGCACATAAGTTGTCTCAAGAGATGCAAGGCGAACGCTGGTTTCATTAATCGCTTGCACGCTCGGCGCGCAGGCAACCCAAAAAAGCAGCAGTGAGAAAATAGAACATCTAGATATCATCTCATCAATTTTACTCTTCAATATATGCTTTTCAAGAGGATTAGTTAAGAGCTGCATCCGTCTGTATTCGTAAAGCTGACTTAAGAGGATAACTGAAACCATACTTCGTTTGACTGCAACCTTATTGACATTCAAGCGTCTTCTAAGCATACTTCGAGAATATCGGAGCGTTCTCCGGAATTCGAAGTGAAATTCTAACCTAGGAGGAGTCAATGTTCAAAACCAAAGCATTGGCAATGACCGCTATCCTTGTGCCTTTCCTACTTTTTGCCGCGGATCTCAAAACGTCAACCTATTCATCGGACGACTTTAAGCGCGTGGAGCTCGAGACTTTCAATGGCTCCATATCGGCGACAGTTACCGATGACGAAGATATCACGATAAAATACAGCATCGGCACCGGCGTGCTCCCTGAGGAAATGGATAATGCCTTAGGAGCCTTAACAAAGCTTGCGTCCGAGCTCGGCGGCATTGATGACCTGAACGTCGAAGTCCAGAAGGACAAGGAGGCAGGCATTCTCAAGATCAAGGTTGACCAGGATGAAAACGAATCAATCACAGGCTGCAACGTCGAAATCTCAGTTCCCGAAGACATTTATCTCAAACTCTCTACCGATAACGGCTGGATAACGGTCGACGGACTCAAGAAAGGCTTCGACATCTCAAGCATCAACGGTTATCTCGACATAAAGAATACCTCAGGAAACGCCAGATTCGAAGCAACAAACGGCTACGTAAAAATCGATCATAAGGGCAACATCACCGGCAACGCCACGAACGGCTACGTATCAGGCAAAGTAGTTATGGCTGACCACAACGGGGCATGCAAGATATCCTCGGTCAACAACAACATCGATATAGAGGTCCCTTCCACTGTCGGCGCCAGGGTGTCCTTATCGACCGTACACGGAACGACCGCTATATCCGGATTCGATGTAGAGACAAAAGAGATAGACGGCGACATAGTAAGAACGATAGGCGACGGTTCAGGAACCATTGACCTCTCAACCGTGAACGGCGATGTGGAGCTAAGGGAGCTTTAAGCTTTAACTTAACAAAGCTCTCTAATACTCAGCCCTTTTGTAAACGAGTCTGGTTTGCAAGACTTGACATGTGTTCATGTTTATTTAAACTCTTTTTAGAGTAGTTTCAATGGATACAAGTCATATCTTTCTTTTAGCGCTCGGCTGCGTATGCGTTGTTTCGGGCGTGATGCTGTTTCTGGCTCTGAGAAGTGAAACGCAAAGGATTGGCAACTCCGACCCTCCCCCTGAAAGCAACCTCTATAAGAGTCTGCGCATGAAAGCGGTCGAATGGGCAATACTCATATGCTTCAGCGTAATAGGAGTCTTTCTCATCCTTTTTTCGATCCTTGTCAAAGACTAGTCCTTGTTTGACAATCCCTCTCTCCTCCCTTAAAATCCGCTGATGTTTCTTTTGTATGGCCTAATAAGCCTCGCCTCTAGCGCGCTTCTGTTCATGGTCTTCATCTACAAGCGCAAAACTAAAGGCTCTTTTGTGATGTTAATCTTCGCAGCCCTCATGCTGCTATTAGGGCTTCTTTCTTTATTCTGGGCTTATCACACGGCTACCTTCAGCCTAATCACCGGATAGCCCACCCCACCTCTGACGTTGGCGGAACGCATGTAGCTGGCTTCCGTATTATGTCCCCCGCCTTACAGATTGTTTTCAATGATAATAGGCTTTCAGCCGCTTGTACCGTCTATTTGTTGAAGAAGAAACCGATGTTTGCATTAAGCATCAAGTCGTTTTGCCAGGGGCCTGAATCATGATAATACGCATTGAGCACGCCTGTCTCAAGAAAAATGCTCGTACGCCGGAACAAAGGAATCTTAAGCCCTGCCATTGCTGCAAGCATGGGATTGACCGCGTAGGTGCCAAGACCAAGGAGCCAGACTCGACCTGAAAGATAGGGATAGACCTTCTTGAAAGGATAACCCAGGTACAACGACCCCTCCCCTACGTAGAAGAACGGAAACTCTGCGATGCTGAAAAGCGTGCCGATTCCTGCACCCGCGCCAACGGCAAGATAATCGGGGATGATGCCATACTTGCAGTCGAGCTTGGCTCCCACGCCCCAGGACGAGATGCCCACGTCGAACCGTTTCCCGATTCCGTAACGCGCGCCGAACCCGGCTAAAGGTATGGCACCGAACTCGAGCTTGCCCGTGCTGTCGGTGCTGAATAAACCTACGCCGCCGATTGACCCGCCGAAATCCCATTCGCCCTCGGGAGTCGTTCGCGGCGCCTGCATGTGGTACACTGCACAGCCCGGGAGCGCCAGTGCTATCAAGCAAAGCCCATGGATGAGAGGTCTGATAGAGGCGTTCATTCGCGCTTCTTGTTGCTTGCGAAGAGTGCGATCAAGATCACCCACATGCCGGCCATGAACGGGATGGATGCCGGGTACGACTGCCTGTCTGTCAACTCGCCGATTATTATGAGCCCAACTGCAAGAACCACGGGTACTGCCATGTAGAGTATGTACACCCACTGCCTCTTGAGCACGGCTATGATAACGCCCAGAGCGACCAGAACTGCAGCAACGATTATTGCGGTAACGAACCACAGCGTCATGCTTCCTCCTTGTTTATTCAGCTAAGCATAGCCTTTGAATCGACCATGTCAAGCATTTCAAGTTCGTGCGCCAGGGAATAGTTGCCAGTGGTTAAAGAGGGTATTAAAGAAAGCGGGGATCTCCAGCAGACTTAGAAAAAAAGAGCTAAAGAAGGAGAGAGCCGCTTATCCAACTTGCTTATAAAACGCTAGGGAGCATGAACCTCCTGCAAACAGTAAGGATGAGCATATTATGTTATCAGATGCGCAAGCCTCTGCTGGTATCCAGGGAGCTAGAAACTTCCGTCCGGCGGTTCGCAAGCGGTCGATACGTACCAGATCCCGGTTCATAACCAGATGGAACGATAAAGGCGAACCCCATTCCCTCTGCTGCAATCAGCTCTATGACAACTTCTTGCTCTTCCCTGTCCTACTTCTCGATGAACTCAATCCTACCCATCCCTGATGACGATGTCTTGATCATGGACATCCATCCAACCCAAGGCTTGACAAATTATAGGAAAGTGCTATAATAATACAAAGGCAACCATAAGTATACTCTTATCCTGAGAGCCCATTTTCAATTAGTAAATGCCTTCTAATTAAAGTTAGATTTTCTTATTTTTGCCTGAATAATTATTAATAAGGGAGAAGCTAATGTCACGTACTATAATGACTTGTGAACATATTATCAGCGCGCTTAAAAAACTAGGCTTTAGCATAACTCGAATAAATGAGAATTTGGTAAGCTTGCGCAAGGGAATTCACTATATCAGGGTTTCCCGCGGAGTTCTAAATCGTGAGCGTGAAATCCGAATGCGTTCGGAGCTCCCAGCCATATTCACTTATTTCAAAAAAAGAATCAATGCATCAAAGGACGTCAATCTTCATAAGGTCAGATATTGGCTGATGACCCCGAATTCATTCAAGGAAGCCTAGATGGTTCAAACAACTGTAACTGGTGATAATATTATCACTTCACTTAAACTTCTGGGATTCACCGAAACCCCGGGAGATTCTCAAGCCGCAAATCAAGTCGTTCTGGTTAACGGAAAACACAAAATCTCAATTCCTAAGGGATGGCTTGAGGGAGCCGAGGCAACCCGCTTGTACAACGAACTTCTCATCATATTCAAGGCATTCGAAAACGAAGTTCAAATGTCATCTGACCGCAACCTGCACGACGTTCGGGACTGGCTCGAAGCCAGAACCGCGAAGATTAGAAACGGTTAATCATACCGGCATAAAATTGTCAATCATATCTAAAGTTAAGAAAACTCGAGGAACAAGGTGGTTTTTACGAAAAGTTTAACGACTAACCCAAAGGTGCTTTTGTGTACCGTTTACCGTCGATTTGCCAACGACTACTCTCGCATTGCCAACGCACCGCGCAGAGTGAGCCCAGGTTTGCGTTTCATTAAGCAAAACGTACCGCAGGTAGAGATACTCGAATACCCGCGCTGGAACCAATACGTAGAAAAGCTCCGCGAAGGTTGGGACGTAGTAGGATTCAGCTTTTACCAGAACGAGATAGCGGAGATAGGCAAAATGGCCGACGAGGCCCGAAAACAGGGTATAAAGGAGTTGTGGGCGGGCAACTACGGCGCGCTCGACTACGGAGTCCCCTCCCTCGTTGACAGGGTTTTCATCGGCCCGGCCGAGGACGCCGTGGCGCAGGTTTTCGGCTATCGCGTGAAGCCTGAAGATATCCAGCACCCGGTTATGATGGTTCACTTTTCGCTTATTCCCGGGTTCCGCACCCTTACGTTCGGCCTCTTATACACCGCTCACGGCTGCCCTTACAAGTGCGCGTTCTGCCAGACGCCCGCGTTCGAACGCAACCGCTTTACCATCAACCTCGAAAGTATCGAACGTGTTCTGCGCTACTACAAGAAACAGGGCGTCACCTACCTTTTCCCGATGGATGAAATCTTCGGCATCTACCCGAAGTTTACGGACGAGCTTACCAGGCTTTTTGCCAAATACAGGTTCCGCTGGTGGGCTCAGTCGCGGGCTTCTCTTTTCGTGCACAATCTTGACGAATGGCACAATCGCGGACTCCGCATCCCCTCCGTAGGTGTCGAGACTCTTACGCAGACGTCCCTAAACGATATAAACAAACGTCAGAGCATTGAGGAGATTTACGAGTTCTGCCGTCGCTCTAAAGAAAAGAGGGGCATGTACCGGATTAGCTATTCGATGATCGGTCACGAAAATATGAACGCCGAGGAGACGCTAAAAGACGCATACCTCTTAAAACAAGCTGGCTTTGACGCACACGCAGTTTCGGTCATTACCCCTTTCCCGCAAACGCCTTTGTGGGACAAACTGAGTTCCGGTCACGGCATCTTTGATTACACCTACAGCCATTACAAGCTCAAGCACCTGGTGTGGCATCACCCCCACATTTCCCCTGCCGAAATGCGATACCTTTTGAATATAGTAATAGCAAAGCTTAACAGCCCTATAGAATTCATCCACAAGGGAATATCAAGACTCCTGTGGGGCGGTTTCCGGCAGGACGGACCAAAGATATTCTGGCGGAACTTAATCAAAGGACCAGTTGTCGCCAATCTCATCGACGACCGCAAACAAGTATTCTTTCAGCCTAACGAAACCTGAGACTGCTCAATTGTTGCGTGGAGTATCTTGAGGAAACTCCTAAAAGCTCCGCGAATCGGAGATTAATTCACCGGCGTTGGCGACGAAATGCTGGCTGCTTAACTTCGATTCAAATCTTTCAGTGTTACTCAGAAGATCGGAACTAACGAGATTTCTTGACACTTAAGAATAACCATTTATACTTATGACATGAACACCAATGAAGATAAGACTCTAGGCACAAATGCTACTCATGTATTAGCTTCATCAAGCCTCTCTTCTACTGCAACCAAAAAAATAAAGATAGGTTATAAAAGAACTTGCGAATGCGGCCCTACTCACATAAATTGTATGACCCCAAAAGAGTGGCTAAAAAGCCAGCTTGGGGTGTGGCAATTTACATATGAATCAAGGGATGTCCGTGACAAGAAAATTCACCCTGCAACTTTTCCTATTTCTTTAGCAAGGAAAGTTATCGAATTATTTACTCACCAAGGGGAACTAGTCTTAGATCCATTTGTAGGCAGCGGCACAACCTTAGTAGCCGCGCAAGATTGCAACCGCAATGCTGTCGGTTTTGATTTGCGAATACCACCCTATACTACCGAAAATGAACCGATAGAGATTTGTAACCACTGTGGACGAAGCGTCGCATGGGGTTCAGGTCGGTTTGTGAATCGAGTACCTGACCTTAACGACGCTGTGACAAGAATTGCAAACGGCCTCTTGTTCCCAGAAGGTGATTACGTGTGTGACGAATGCGACCAGATGACTTCTGATGATGCACCCCTCTATTCTTTGGGTAAAGAGAAATGAGCACCTCCATATCAGAAAAAACTATCGAAGACATCCTTGCAGCAGATAAGGCTATTTTGGCCGAGATACTTTCACTTTCCGCATCCGACTTAAGCCTGATTATAAGACAAAAGCAGTTGAAATCCGGAAAGCTCGATTTATTGTACTTGCATAAAACGGAACTTCTACTTATTGAGTTGAAGGTCGTTGCATTCTATCGAGGAATCTTGAAACAGATTAATGATTACTGCACAGACCTAATGGAGTTGCAAAGCCAAAATAGAATAATCAACGCAGACATCAGAAAAATCCTGCTGGTAACGAATGCCCGTCCAGCCGACATAGACCTTTGCCGAAGAGAACAAATCGAACTAATAGTTTACAAGCCGCAAGATATACTTGCGAAATTCTTTGAGAATTTCAAGCAGATGACTTACTTCCTGAGGATAGAATCAGCCGATTACGGGGTTACGTGGCTTCGCTTGCTAAAGCCAACTTTGGCATTGTTATCTAATGGCAACTCCATTGAACAAATATGTCAGTCGCTAAACAAATCTTCGAATACCATTAGAAACAGGCTATCAGTTGCGATGCGTTTGCAGTTGGTATCAAAATTTAAACATAAGTATTTCTTAACCGATTTGGGAAACGCCCTTTTG
The DNA here is from genome assembly GCA_012517375.1 of bacterium. NCBI lineage: Bacteria > bacterium. The sequence continues at coordinate 16,155 of JAAYVC010000051.1, forward strand.
TCGAAAAGTAATTCTGAGGGTGAGGACGAATTTAATCAAGAGCAGATAGATTTGTTAGCCGATTTCATCATGGAAAACCCTTTCTTTTCCACGGTGACGTTCACCATCTTCAGTATCATCGAGTCGGCTTTTGTGTTATCCAAGAGCATTTATCCGGTTCCATTTGAAAGGTTACGCGATTATTTTGTTGAACTGGTCGGAAAAGCAAGCACATGGAAAAAGGCAAAAGCCAGAGATACTGCCACGTATATATTCTCCAATTATGCCTGCGAGCTTCAATTCCTTTCTAAAGTCAACAATTACTTCTACCTAACACCGAGAGGCATCCGCGCCGTTCTCCTGTTACAGTTAAACCGCTCTTTAAAACTTATCGAATCTCAGGGGTAGGGGCCGACTTTGGCGTCTAAACGCCGCTTTGCGTAAGTCGGCCCGTTTCTCTCCGGGCTGACCTGAAGGTTAGCCCCTACGCTAATGCACGTAGAACCCTCCCCTCGCGCTTGTAAGTTTGTTCCATCCGTTTTGCTTCCGCTTTACGGTTGGAAGCATCAGGAAGCCGGAACCAAATACCCCTCAAACGAAATGAGCTTTCGACAAACAATCAGTGGTGCATCACGATCTGACCGCGGGTTTACCGTTATCATCGATAGCAATGAACAAAAGGTCAAAATTTCATTTGATGCAAACGCCGTAAGCCAAAAACATGCTGATTGGTTGAAATCTGTAAAGAGAAGAATTGGACTTGAAGAGTTAAACCCTCAACCCTACTGGGGTTTCAGCGATCTTTTCCATAAGGCAGGAACGAAACTTAAGAATTGTTTCTACGTTAGGGCAGAAAGAAAAATCGTTGAGGGTTGCGAGTATTTTTGGTACAAAAACATCATGGTGTTAAGCAAGTTCAGCTTGGATAAATTCTTAGCAGCTTTAGAAAAGGGATTTGTTCTGGTGGATTTTGATGCACGAACAGGTCATAATCATGGTACTAAATTTAGACTGCGGCAAGACAAACTATCAGAATTATATAGTGAAAATACGGTAGTCGATTAACCTCTTATTCAATGGAGCTTTTATCCCTTTTCCTTGCCCCTCTTACACCCCACGCATCCGCTGCGCGTCCCGCGAGGACCCTGTCACCTTTTTTACCCCACAAGATCGCGCCAACGGAACACGCTTCTTGCGGGGACCCCCTGTTTCCTCGAAATCGATCTTGCCGAACGTCTGTGCTTCGAGCGCGCGTTCGGCCCATGCGACCTCTGGTCGCTATTTGTCCTACTTTTGTCCTACTTTTGTCATACTTTTGTCCATAATATGGGACTTCATAGAATTAATCCGGACTTGACTATTTGCCATATCCGGAGTACAATTTACAAAGTCAAATATCTTTGCCCTGGAGGAACTAATGGCAGACCTTTACAAGAATTTTATAGGTGGGAGGTGGGTGGAATCGAAGTCCGGACAGACGTTCGAGAATCGTAACCCCGCAGATACAAACGACTTAATAGGCAATTTCCAGCTCTCGACAGAGCAAGATGTTGACGCCGCCGTGGCAGCTGCCAAGGTCGCCTACCCTGCCTGGCGCGACACACCCGCTCCCGCCCGAGCGGAGATAATGTACCGGGTTGCACACATCATGCGCGAGCAAAAGGAAGAAATTGCGCAACTTATGACGCGCGAGATGGGCAAGGTTCTTGCGGAGACTCGGGGCGATACTCAGGAAGGCATTGATACAGCTGACTTTGCAGCCGGCGAGGGCCGCAGAATGCACGGGCAGACCGTTCCGTCGGAGTTGCCCAACAAAGCAGCTTACGTAATCAGGCGACCTATGGGCGTATGGGGACTGATCACTCCGTGGAACTTTCCAATGGCTATTCCCACATGGAAGATCTTCCCCGCTATAACTACAGGAAATACGATAGTTATCAAACCGGCAACAGACACGCCCGCGACTTGCGCAAAGCTTATCGAGATTCTGGATAAGGCAGGCGTGCCCAAAGGCGTTGTAAATTACGTAACTGGGTCAGGTAGACAAGTGGGTGAACGGCTCATCAACCACCCCGACATAAAAGGCATAAGCTTCACAGGTTCGTCGGATGTAGGCAAACACATCGCAGAGGCGTGCGGAAGGACCTTAAAACGCTGCTCGCTCGAGCTTGGCGGCAAGAATGCCCAGATAGTGATGGACGACGCAAATCTCGAACTTGCGGTAGATGGCGCGCTCTGGGGCGCATTCGGCACAACCGGTCAGCGCTGTACCGCGACATCGAGGATCATCGTTCACAAAAAAGTGCACGCAAAATTTTTGAAGCTACTCGTCGACCGCGCGAAGAAGTTGAAGGTCGGCAACGGCCTTATCGAAAGCGTTCAAATGGGGCCACTTGTATCGGAGGCTCAGCGCAAGGTGGTTGAGCACTATGTGCGCATCGGCGTTGACCAGGACAAGGCCAAGCTCGTTTGCGGCGGGCATGCCCTCACGAAAGGCGACCTGGCAAAGGGCTGGTTCTTTGAACCCACGATTTTTGATAAGGTTACGCCCACCATGCGGATCGCGCAGGAGGAGATTTTCGGACCCGTGCTCTCGGTCATCACGGTCGAGGATCTTGACGAGGCCATAAGTGTTCTGAACGGCACCGTTTACGGGCTTTCCTCATCGATTTACACGCAGGACGTGAACAGCGCAATGCGCGCGATCGAGCGCATCGAGGCCGGCATAACCTACGTAAACGGGCCGACTATCGGCGCGGAGTGCCACCTGCCCTTCGGCGGAGTCAAGGAGACCGGCAACGGACACAGAGAAGGCGGCTGGACCGCGTACGAAATCTTTACGGAGCAGAAAACAGTTTACATTGATTATTCGGGCAAGCTCCAGCGTGCTCAGATAGATAATAAGTAAGCAGCCAAAGGCTACCTGCGATCTTTTTACCGACGGTAAAAAGGAGCATTGAAACGTGCGCAGATAGACAACAAATAGAATTCCCCTCCCCCTTTATCCCCCTCCACCAAGGAGGGGGATTTTTTTGTTGAGAGGGTACATGCGATCTTTTTACCGAAGGCAAAAAGGAGCATAGAAGCGTGCTCAGATAGATAATAAATAACGGTTTTCATAAAGCTCATTTGAATTTATAGTCAAAAATCTCACTCCGAGTGAGATTAGCTCGTCGAAGTCGAGATTCGAAGACACGTTTACATCGATTATTCAGGTAAGTTGCAGAGGCTCAGATAGATAATAAGGAATCTATAATGTTACCTCCCCCTCGACGGGGGAGGATAAAGGTGGGGGTGATTTCTTGTTTCACCCTCCCCCTACCCCCTCCCGTCTAAGGAGGGGTAAGTAAAAGGTCGATTCAAATGTAGGGGCCGGTCTTTAGACCGGCCCGACTAGTTATCCGGGCCGACCTGAAGGTCGACCCCTACGATCTTCCCCCTTTGGAGATGTGGAGGTGTGTCAGGGGTTACGAGGATGGGGTGTAGTATTTATAGCTCTCATCCATCACGTAGCGGACGAACTCGAGCGTTAGCTTGTACTCCTCGGGGTCGGCGGGTTCGCGGACACCTATCTCGGGCCTGGGGCGGTTGGCCCAGGTGCGGTCAATGAGGCCGCGCCAGCGGGGGTCGAGGTTGGCTTTCGCCCACTCGGCGCCGTCGCGTTTGGAGCCGGGAAAGCCGTTCTTAAGATCAAAGAGCATGCGGCACCAGTTAAGGGTAATGTAGGACTGATAGAACCTGTTGGCGTACTTCTCGGAGTTTTCAAGAACCTCCCTGCCCCAGAAGTGTATGGCCTCATAGATATAGCGGCGCAGAACGTCGACCGGAATGGGGTCCACAAGCGTGTCGGGAGGAGGACCTTCAAGAATGACGCCCTTTTCGCGCACTATCCAGCGGACAAGGGCGGTATTGCAGTGGTCGGCCTTTATGAGCGCGCGGCTTCCGTTATCGAGATACCAGAGCTCCTTGCCTGCCTCGCGGAAATCCTTGAGTGACGCGCGCGGGAAGTATGAGCCCTCCAGGTGCTGGGGCCAACCGGGATCGATATCGAATATCCGGCCGTGCATGGTCTGGAGGGCTGAGACCTGCGAGTCCGTGAGTTCTTTATTGATGACGATAATGAAGTCGCAGTCGCTGTCTTCGTCGAAACCGCCCACGGCGAACGAGCCTTGCAGGTACGCGCCGACAAAGTTATCCTTTAAGATATCCTTGATGCTTGTAACTAGCTCTTCCAAGATTTCGTTGAGACTTGGATAAGGAGTCGGGTTCTTGTGAGTAGATGACCACATAAGGATTTACAATATACGCTTCGATTGTTTTCTGTCAATCCCCTCCCCCCCTTTTGTTCCCCCTTAATAAGGGGAACTCCTGCGTCATCAAGAAAGGAGCGAAGCGACCTGCGATCATTTTGGCATTGTCAAAATGGAGCGGTTACGTATTGTTGCCGCCCGCACTATGCCAAAAGGATAATGCGGGCGGCTGGATTTAAGAAATTGGCCGTCACCCAAGTCGCATCGCCGCCAGAAAGGAGGTGTTACGGGGCGGAACGTTACGGGTGTTACGGGTGTTACGGGTTATTGAAACATTGCTATAACAATAACAGCAGTTACAAGTGCGGCTCCTGCGCCAATGCCGCCCCAGAAGCACGCATTCCGCCTGCGTCCCTCCTCCTTAATTAAATCGATAGTCGCTTGGTATTTACTATAATCCATAAAAATGGGTGTTGTGCCCTCGGATTGTACGTAAACCCAATAACTTGCAGATTCAATTACGCGGCGTTCGTTGTAGGAAACGTTTGGTCCCGTGGTCGAGGTAATCGTTGTTACGGTCTTATCAGGACCCCAGTAGCCAGGATAGTAGTGATCCCTATCATGGTCTCTGTCATGGTCCCGGCCACGATTATGATCCTTATCCTTGTCTTTTTCTTTGTCCCGATCCCGATCTTTATCCTTGTCTCCGTCTTTGTCTTTGTCCTTGTCTTTATCTTGATCCTCGGGTCTATCTGTAGGTGAAACTACGCCATCATTGGTTTTATTATTATCGTCTCCATTGTCTGTAGGCGCAACTTCGCCTTCGTAGGTTTTGTCTTCATCTTTATTATCTTCACTATCCGTCGAAGAAGCTCCGCCCGTAAAAGTTACATGTACATGAAAGGGAGGATATTCCACTTCGGTTTCCTTAGTGGTTGTAATAGTTGTTGGGACGTCGTCTCCTATTGGATAGAGCTTCGAAGTCCTTGAACCTGGCAAAAAACTCAACAAGTGTTTTCCTACTGGCAGCTTAATGCTATCCAACATTGGAAGCTTCCCGATATATGCACCGTCAACATAAAGGGTGGCGTTCTGGGCATCGGTGGTCACGCTAACATAACCGTAATCTGACTCTTCAGCAAGAGCCAAAATCGGCAAAGCGAGCGTCAAAAAGACCGGCATCAAACGAAACATCTTTTGTTTCCATCCATCCGGTTTCATTCTATCCTCCTTGAGGTTAGAGTTTACTCTGCTCCTCAGTGATCCTTTTTCAATTTTTAATACAGTTTGAAGTTTGTTTTATTCCATTTTCTTCAAAGCTGATTGAGTAGAAAACTTTCATTCGCACTTGACATTATTGGGGTCTTCGATAATATATAAAGAACTAAAGAAGGCAGGATGAAAAAAAAATTGGGTTTTTTCGTTTTTATTCTTGGATTAGCTCTAGTCTCAGGGATAATCGTTTCATTGATAATTACCGAATACGTGCATTATAAAATCCAATACAGCAGTATAATTCATTTACCTTTCACAGAGAAAAGTTTACGTAATCAAGTAATCGCCGGTTTATTTGTAAACATTGCAACCCCGATAAAAGGAAATGTATCTGTTTTTGGTGCACATACTCAAATCTCATCAAAAACGGAAGGGAGTCTTTTAGTGATGGGATTTCTGGTTGAAACATCTGCAAAGATCAAAGGCAGAACTAATATTTGTGCTTCAACAGTATACCTTAACGGCTCCATTGATGATACAGTATTAATAACTGCCGCTGATGTCATTATTACTGGAAGAATCAATGCACCTGTCATAATCAAGGCGCCCCTTTTGGTAATTGATTCAACCGCTGAAATCAATAACTCGATTCAGCACACTGGTCTACTTCAAGCAAGCAATCCTGAGGTAAAAAACTTTACCAAGAAAATAAATCCTGCATCCCAGCCCTTTAACAATTGGCTCGTTTTAACGCTCGTAGGACTAATTTTTTTATTAGGAATAGGTTTTGTGATGTCTTCTTTTTTCTCATGGCATCTGAATCAAACTATAAAATATCTTTTTGAAAAACCGGTCAAATCGGCAATACTCGGTAGCGTAGCGATTTTAGCATTCCCTGTTGCAGTACTTTTCGCGATTCTTCTTGCAATTACGATTATCGGAGCAACTGCTGGCGGTATTATAGTAGTGGCATATATTATTGGGTTTACATTATCGATCTTGTATGTCGGGACAGGATTAGCACAATGGTTTTTTAAAAAAGTGAATAAGAAAAAAGATCCTAATCTTTTGCTTTCCATGTTTACCGGGGTTTTCGTTGTATTTCTTATCTGCCGAATTCCTTATGCAGGGATTTTCATATATGCGACAGTGACAGTATTTGGATTCGGCGCCTTTCTTGGAAGAAGAGTACTCATCAGTAAACAGAGCTGATTACTTTCTAGATATTGAAAAGAATTACACAATGGCTAAATAATAAGCGCTCTATACGGTATTAATAGGTCTCCTGGCGCAAGAACTTAGCTTCGTTGACACATCTATCAACCCAACTATAATAGATTCCATGACTTCTGAAACGACTGCATCTAATACACCTGGCTCAATAAATAAAAGACGCTCGGACTTAATGGGTAGCGAACCTATTGGAAAACTGCTCTGGCAGTTTTCACTTCCAGGCGTTATAGCGATGCTTGTTAATGCAACTTACAATATTGTGGATAGAATATTCGTTGGCGGGCTAGGACCAAGTGCAATCGCCTCGCTGACCGTTGTCTTCCCCTTACAGATGATAATTATTGCAATTGGTTCAGGCACAGGAATCGGTGCAGCCTCTCTTGTATCCAGACGGCTTGGCGAGGGTCGAATTGATGAAGCAAACACTACCGTTGGACAAACTCTTGGAATCTCAATCATTCTTGGTGCGTTGATTGCTATTTTTGGTCTGTTGCTTGGAAAACCATTGTTAAAGCTTATGGGGGCTTCAGAAGCAATCATGTCCGATTCTTTAGCTTATCTTACCATAATACTCGGTTTTTCGATATTCAACTTCACAAACATGACAGGGAACAATCTCGTGAGGGCGGGCGGTCATCCAATAGTTCCCATGGTTGCAATGATCTCGGGTGCTGCGATAAATATCATACTCGATCCAATTTTTATATACACCCTCAAAATGGGTGTCAAAGGTGCGGCTATAGCAACCGTTATTGCGCAGGTAATAGTTACCTTGATTCTATTCTATTATCTTTTCGGAAACAGAACCGATTTCAGAGTTAAGTTAAGGCATTATATTCCTCGATTTAAAGTCTGGACTGAGATTTATAGGATAGGAGGACCCCACACGCTCATGTCGCTTGTTGGAAGCGTAGCAATGGCGTTTGTCATATCGATTGCGGCCCCTTTTGGCGATCAAGTCATAGCCGCCTACGGAATCCTTTTCAGTTTTTTCCAACTAGGATTCATGCCCTGTATAGGCATCTCGACAGGCGCTTTACCCCTTATCGGTTACAACTATGGAGCGAAGAATTACTTGCGCGTCCGAAGCACTATACGGAGGACCTTTCTCGCATCAATGGCAATTACAACAGGTATATCCGTCATCGCTATAACGTTTCCCGAAGCGCTTGTCAAGCTATTCGTACTGTTTCAAAAGGATAGTTCTACGCAGGATGTCGCTGGCTTCGTGAAACTTGCATCTCACGCAATGCGAATCGCCTTTATCGGTTTTCCTTTTGTAGGCCCTCAAATAGCCTTTACAAGTTTCTTCCAGGGTACCGGTAAAGGCTTACCTTCGGCCATAATAGGCATTTCCCGTCAACTCCTTCTGCTTGTACCTGCAGTTTACATATTAACAACTCTCTTCGGTCAGAACGGCTTGTGGTTCGCATTACCGATATCGGATACCCTTGCTTTCATATTCTCAGCAATATGGGCAACAATCGCCATGTGCAGGATGGGAATAGGATTGTGGGGCAAGTGCAATAAATCTAAAAGCACAGGTAAATAATCTCCAGACACTTTATTTCCAAAACGGATAGATTTTTTCAAAAAATACCATAATCTTGGAATGCCAGTCGTATCATTTCTGACTCAAAAGGAACTCCAGAAAATGCTTCTCGGAACGGATAAGTGCAGAATAATTAGATGGAAAGAAGATCGCTGGCATGTTTCATGGATTATGCGACTCGGTTTAATTAATAGACTTGCATATGTTTCCTGTATAGCGCAAAAAACAACTTGAAATTCATCTATTTATTAAAAACCAATTCTTAAGAATGAAGATGTAATTGATATGTTTTGAGCAATCGTCAAGGCAACTTGCCTGAGTGTTGACACTGCTCGCGGAGTAAGCTAAGGGTTTATTCAATAATCTCAAGCCACCATTCAAGCTTGTCGAGCAACGTCTGGTCGGACGCCTCGCCGTGACCGTACCCTAAGTTGTAATACTTCATAACCCCTTTCGAGTCTATCAAAAGAATGTACGGGGTGCCGACTATGCCGTATGCATCCTTTACATCAGGCGTGCAGACAAGATTGGGAAGCTTAACTCCCCACTTGCTGAATTGTCCAGCAACGCCCGGCAGGTCAGTAATATCGCATCCAACGCCATAAACAGGGATTTCGGGATGCGACTTCTGGAACTCCTCCAGAACCTTCAAGGTATACGCGCCTGCACCGGCGCAGCAATTCAACCAGAAGTCAAGAATGACCGGCTTTCCGCGCAGAGAGGAGAATGAAACGGTATCGCCGGTGAAAGAAACGAGAGTGAAATCGGGCGCAGGGGCGTTCAAGGGATTCGAACCGGCTTCAACCTTCGCGGCATCTTTCATCTGCGAGACAAGCCCAAGGAATCTTGCATCGCCTCTGAGGCTCTGGAGGCTCGAATCTGTTGAAGCGTAAGCATAGGAAGTGAATCCCTTCTCCATGGATTGTTCGAGAAGTTTTATTGCTTTCTCCGTGTTTCCGCATGAAGCCTCAAGGCATGCCTTATCGAACAAGACCCCTGACTCCCATTTTGGACTTACAGAAGCGGCGTAGGCCAGCCTGTAATCAAGCAAAAGAAGGGCGCTATCCGGCAGACCCAATGCCCGATATGTACTAGCAAGCGTCTCAGCGTAATAAGAAATATCCATCAGCAAATCCTTTTCGACCTCTGTGCGTTTATGAAAGCGCGCCTTGTCAAGCTCCAGCACTGACTCGTAATCGCCCAATCCTTCCGCCTTGTCGCGAGCGACCCAGAATTCATTAACGACAAGCATGGGATGCGGCGCCAGTTCATAAGCATGCAATGCCGCACCGATAAGCTCTTTTGGTCGAGCAGTCTCGTAGTACAGGGTAACTAAATCAGCGTAGGCGTCAGGTATAGTGCTATCAATTTCTGTAGCTCTTCTAAGACTCTTTTCCGCTTCCTCGTAGCGTTCGAGCGCGCTCAACGACCAACCCTTGAGTTCATGACCCCAGTAAGACTTCTTGTCCAGCTTGAGTATTTCATCGCCTAGCTTAAGGCGCCTCTCATAATCGTCCAGGGTTCGAGCGTAAAGGTAGATATTGGCTGCAGATTTCGGATTTTTCTCGTATAAATCTTTGTAATAATTGATGAGTGAATCCTTAAGAGCGGTCCTTTCTGCTTCAGGAACTGCATTATCCCCGCATCTATCGAAGGTTAAATTCTGAAGCCTCTGACCAAGCTCCACGGATTCAGGGTATCGCTTAAGTGCCCCGGCATAAACCCTTGCCGCAGTTCTGTAGTAGTCGTCTTCAGAAAAAAAGTCGCTGTTCCCCATAACAGATCGCAGCTGATATTGGGTAGCTATAACCTGCTTTTCTGCCTCTCTTTGAGTTTGAACCATTCGGTCACGGTATGCAAAAAGCGTTACCGGCGCAGCAAAGAGCAATAAAAGGAATAATGTTATGAACTTCCGTTTGTTCATGGTTCCTCCTTTGGATAATATTGCATGATTTTATGTTTTTATTAAGGAAAGTCAAGAACAGCAGGCAACCTGCCGCGTCCTCCCTGCGTCTTGACACATAGCCCGCAATGACTAGAATTAGACAAACCTTTTAAGGAGGTTCTATTTTGCGACGTATGATTTCAATTTCGCTTCTGGGAGTGGGGTTCCTGCTCGCTGCCACTCCGCAAGAAACTTTAAACTCCGTAATTAGCAAATATTCGAGCGCCAGTTCGCTTAAGGCGATTTTCAAGGAACAGATATGCTCCAAGTCTCAGGGTACGTGTCAGGAACTAAGGGGAACTTTCATATACTCCTCGCCTAATAAATTCAGATTGGATGTCGTAATCCCTATGGAACAACTTGTCGTCTCTGACGGCAATACCTTCTGGATATACCTTCCTACCCAGAATCAGGCTATACAAACAAAACCTGGTCCTGAACAGGAACTTTTCCTCTTTGTGTCTAGATTATCCAACTACTCCGAAACCTACACGGTTAATACAGCTCAAAAAGATGGAACAGTTGAGGCAAAGTTCACCGCTAAGCCTGATAAACAACCCTTCCTGAAGGAATTCACACTTCTGCTCGACCCTAACAAAAACGATATTGATGGCATTAAGATAACAGAAGGAGACTCCGAGATAATATTCTACATGGAATCCGTCAAACTAAATGTAAAAACGTCTCCGAGTCAATTTCTTTTCTCGCCTCCCGAGGGAACAACGATAATCAAGGACACAGGCACGGGCTACCAGTGACGCTTGAAAGGGACAACTATTGTTTTGCGTGCGGCAAGGATAATCCTAGAGGGTTGAAGCTGGATATTTCATTTGATGCGGAAAAAGCATCGTGTGAGTATACAGTCCCAGATGACCTCCAAGGCTGGCCAAAAATCACACACGGCGGGGTGATATCGACCATGCTGGACGAGATGATGGTTTGGGCGGCAGCAGGACTGCAAAAACATGTTGTCACAGCTGAACTAACTATAAGATTTAAAAAACCTCTGCCTGTCGGAAAGAAAATTAGCCTGGAGGCAAGGATTCTTGAAGATAAAAAACGAATAATGACTGCCCAGGCTAAAATCTTCGATTCCAAGGACGTTTACGCAGAAGCGTCGGGAAAACTTATCCCTGCATAAAATGCAACTTCTTTGAATCAACCATATGATACTTAAGGCCGAAGGTTGAACAAATTACGGGTTTCAGTGATAAATCTCGGATGTCCTAAAAACAGGATTGACGCCGAGATAATCCTAGGTTCCTTAGCTCAGGCGGGATATCTGGTGACGGACGATACCAATGAAGCGGAAGTCGTCATAATCAATACGTGCGCCTTTATTGAAGAAGCGATTGAGGAATCTGCGGCAGTAATCGAAGAATACGAATCCCTGCGCAGAAAAGGAATGCTAAGAAAGCTCCTTGTTACCGGCTGCTTGTCTCAAAGAAACACGACAGAGCTTTGCGGTCGCTTTCCGTGGGTAGATGCCTTCATAGGGCTAGATTCGATTCCGGATATTCCAAGGATCATAAAGGAAATAAACAGACAAGGCGAGGTATACGTTTATGCAAAACCGGTTTGGAACCCTGCACAAGATCAACCAAGATTGCTTTCTACGCCTCAGCATTATGCTTACTTGAGACTTGCTGAAGGGTGTTCCAATCATTGTTCCTACTGTACAATACCATCAATCAGAGGAGATTTGAGACTGCGTAGCGTTGATGGTATTATCGAAGAAGCTGTCAATCTTGTTAACATAGGTGTAAAAGAACTCATACTGATAGCGCAAGATACGACCGCTCATACCGAATTGACTGGAATTCTTGAACAACTTGAGAATATCGACGGTTTACGCTGGATACGTCTTCTTTATTCTCACCCTGCTCATGTAACCGAGAAACTAATAGAACAAATGGTGAAAAGCAAGAAGATACTTAACTACATGGACATGCCGATTCAGCATTTGGCGGATTCAGTTCTTAAAAGAATGAACCGAAGGATTCTCTCTTCAAGAATCAAGGAGATAGTGAAAACTTCAAGAGAATTCGACCCTGATTTCGTTTTGAGAACCACCGTAATGGTCGGGTTTCCGGGTGAAACCGATTTGGAATATCAGGAACTAGTGAACGGTCTTGAGGAGCTTGAGTTTACACACCTGGGAATATTCGCGTATTCCGCAGAAGAAGGAACAAACGCCGCCACGATGGAGGGAGCTGTTGAAAAAGAGGTGGTAAAGGAGCGTATTGAAATTTTGATTGATCTGGCTGAGAAATATCAGACCAGGGATATGAAAAAGAAAAAAGGGACAATCCAGGAAGCCGTGGTAGATTTTATAACCCCGGATTCAGCCGTCGGGCGTCTTTGGAGCTCTGCCCCTGAAATCGACAGATTACTTGAAATTACAAACCCGGGTGATATTGCGCCCGGAACATTCACACGAGTGGAAATAACCGGAGGAAAAGATGACGTTATTGTTGCTCGCAGGATTGAATCTGCTTAATGCCGTTCAAAAACCTATAGTCAGTTTTCCAATACAACCATCAGGTGAACTATTTGTAGGGAAGTACTTCCCTAATGATACCGGGCCTAAAGCAAAACTGTATAATATCGATGTAGGAATCGAGATATCAACCGACTTGATTGATGTTGCTGGACAGCGCTTCTTTATTTCTTACAGAGACGAGCTAATATCCGGAAACGATTTTGCAGCGAATGTAGCCTTCGACCCGCGCATGGCACATTTCTATCTCATTGGAGGATTCAGGTTCAATATTCTGGACAAGGCTAATCTAGCATTATACCTAAACCACGACTGCACTCACAACATAGACCGCAGACCCGACAGCTTCAAAGTTGTGTTTAATAGAGTCACCGTTGCGGCGGGAACGCCTGGCGCATTCAACAATGCAAATCTAAGGAAGATTTTTGAAACCACCTGGCCCGAGCGCCTTAACGCCAAGCTTACTTACGAGTGGTATCCGCATGACACCTTGATTGATGCATTGAACTCGACAGATCTTTACCACGCCTTCCAGCTCGATGCAAGCTACGATCAACCTATTTACAAAAACATTTACGCATCAGCAAGGATATACGGTTATCTTACTCGAATTAAACCAAAACCCGGAACACCTGCTGATAGTATGTATACACCTTTCTGGGGCTACAAGTTCACTCCGCAGATAGGTGTCGGCGTTCTGAGACCAAAAGGGGCTCTTGAGCTTTACCTGCGCTACTGGGCTTTAGCGGACGTCGGCGATATCGGCTTTCACGAACCCGGTCACTGGCCCTACCTGGGACTTCATTTGAGGTTCTAGTGAGAAAAATACTCGTTACGGGATTAGTTTTTTTATTCTTCATTACGGCTTGCAGAACTATCGTTAAACCCAATGGACCACGAGAGGCATTTATCGAACAAACCCAAGGAGAATACATCTACGAAGATTCCACGGATTCATATTCAGGAAGATTCATACTTTTCTCCTATGGCGACAAGCTCTCAATTGATCTTTTTGCAGCATACTTTCCTGTTGCATCGATAAGATATTCGCCGGCATTGACACAGGTCTATCTTCCGGCAACGGCTGAACTACTGCTTCTTGACAAGGATGACTACCTGCCCCTCAAGGGCTGGGAGGTTCCCCTTTCGCCCCTTGCTTCGGCTTTTACAGGTTCCTGGCCAGATGCCGTCGATAGTTCAGTTCTTAAAGGGGATACTGTTTTCCACTGGCTCGGAGAAACAGCCTATCTTGAATCCATCCATAACAAGAGACTCGCGGGGCTCGAAGGCAGGGACTGGACCCTATCTCGAACGGGTGAAATCAGCGGCGCTACAGGTCGTGACAGAGCATCAAAAATAGTTTTTAAGAGAATCGATGCTGAACTTACACTTAATTTCATAAACTTCGAGTTAAAAGAAGCACGTCTTGATAATGTTTTTGAACTAGATCTTCCGCCTGGGATTAAGAAAATAGATTACCGTTAAGGTCAATCCAAAACAAAATTTCCGAGTTTTAGCGGCGAAACTTCTGCTTTATTGACGTTCATCTCAAGGATTTGACTATTATATCTATACCAGCTTCTTAGCCATCCTTGTTTCTAAGGGAACAAAACCTTGTTCTGCGAACAAACTCTTTGCCGGTTCATTTGACGCCCACACAATGAGATCGATTGTTGAAATACTACTCGACAGAATCCATTTCTCCGCTTCACACATAAGTTTGTAGCTTCTAGCTGCAAGCGTACAATAGAATCCAAATCGGATCCCATTGCTTTTCTTATAGCGATTGACATTTCTGACACCTCACTAATTCCCGACCAAGGTCAGCCAAGGTTACTTTTTCTTCGGCTTCGCCTTCTTAACAGGACGGAAGATACCTATTTTCATAATTTCTGCAATATTCGCATGCTTGTCTATCTTCGGTACAATAAGGGGCTTTGCGGATGAAATCAAAGTAGTTATACCGGGACCATGACCGGCTAGAAGGCAATCGGAATGAACGACTATCCCAATTGTGACTGCTCCTTTGCGCCAGCTGCGTCCATAGCAGTTGTCATGATCCATAATGGCAACGAAATCGCCAAAACGAAGCCTGTCTAGCCCGAGCCTTTTTATCTCGGCGCGATCGGTAGTCATTATGTCGTAGTCGCCGGTGCCCATAGATGTAGAACCTGTGCCTGAACCCATAAGATAACCTGGAACCAAAGCGGCAACAGGCACTTCAATTTTGCCGGCTTTCAACTCCTTTATACCCATCTTCTGAAGAAGCATGGGATCAAGGCTGTAGCAGAGAATATCGGGATAATCGAGTAGCTTGAGACCTTGCCCCCATCCCTTTACGAGGAACTTATCGTCCATATTAAGCTTCTCAAGAACTTCATCAGGGAAATCGATCATCACGTGCTCAGCCCCGCCGTGATGACCTGTAACCACGCCTTTCTTTCCTTTTGCGTCGCCTGTAACTATGACAGCCTCGTTGCCTATGCAGGAGTAAAAATGGTAGGAAGCGTTTTGAAAACCATATCGCTTCTCCTCGTCGACAACCGTAGAGACACCAGGCTCCAGGTGGTCGCCCTCCCATCCGAAGGCGGAATGTCCGACTTTAATATTGTAACTAATGCCGCCAATTGAAGGCAGTGCGAAGGGACCTCCGCCAGCATCTACCGAATGACTTCTCGTAGGCGCAGGAAAGGCAACCCTCCCCTGAACAGACAATTTTACTACCCTGTCTTTGTTTGTGCGAATCATAAATCCTCCTTGCGCGAGTCTTAAATTGGATTATAGTTGAGCATTAATATATTGTCAAATATTAGCAAGTCTGTCGATTCAATCTTTCGCAAGCTTGACAACTCTCAAATTAGGTTTATAGTTTTACCAAACCAAGGAGGATTATTTTGAAAAAGATACTTCCGATTGTATCGCTTGCTTTACCGGCAATCCTATCAGCTCAGTTGGGAGGATTGCTGAACGCCCCTAAACTCAACACCTCAAACGTCGACAATTTCGTAAAGGAAGTTGACGCTTTTGAGGTTAGAGTTGACACAGCGACAAATCTCTTATACACAGCCACGGACATATTCTTCGTTTCGGTCGATTCCTTCAAGACCCTGCCTCCTATGGAGAAGATGTGGAACGATGTGAAAACCGATATCAAGAATGCTGCAACGGATGAGATGAAAACTGCCGCTCAGCAAGGTTATCTCAAGTACGCTCAAAACATAACTTCCAGAAAAGATAAACTAGACGAAATCTGGCAAGATAATACAGTCAGAAATGAACTTCTGGGTTATCTAATCGGACGCAAGGAGATGCTCAATATCGTAAAGGATAGCCTTCTTAAAGCTATTGAAATAGACGAGAAAGCCGTAATGGATTATGAAGCCATTGTCAGCAAAGGCACTACAGCTGTAACCGATCTTACAAATCAGATAGCGGCAAACCCAATGTCAATAGCCTCTGCAAAACCCGTACTGGACAAAGGTAAAACAGCTCTTTCTAGCATAGCCGAAATCAAAAAAGATGTTGAAGAACACATAAAACTGGCTAAATACATTGTAGAGAAAATCAAGGAAGCCTTGGGCGGTTGATAAGATAGAACAAAATCCAAAAAGCGGGGCTAAAGCCCCGCTTTTTAATTATTTGACATTTATTCAATTAAACCGCGTTTCCGTAAAAGTTCTGAGACTGAATTTTCGAGTTCCGGAAGTGCCATATCATCAAGATCATAGTAAACCCTTGTAGAAGGTTTATTGATTTCTATTATCTTTCCAAGATCTATAGGAGTCCCAATTACAACCGAATCACAAGGAACAGAGTTTATTGAGGCCTTCATATCCGCTAGTTGTTCTGCTCCATATCCAAGCGCTGGCAGCAGAGGCGCCGTCTGATTGTACTTATCAATAGAGGCTTTAATACGACCAACAGCATAAGGCAAAGGGTTCACAATCTCGGAGGCGCCAAAACGCAGTGCAGCTACAGTCCCGGCTCCAGTTTTCATCTCGCCGTGCGTCAGCGTAGGACCGTCCTCTACAACAAGAACTCTTTTACCCCGAACAACACTCTCGTCCTCCACTTTAACAGGGGATGCAGATTTAATGATCTTGGCGCCAGGGTTAAGTAATTTAGCGGCGTCTTCTACCTCTTTTATCTGTTCGGGTGAGGCAGAATCTATCTTGTTAATCAGAATGAGATCGGCCATACGGAAATTTACCGCCCCCGGGTAATAACGCCGCTCATGACCTGCCCTGAGTGGATCAGCTACAACAATTGCAAGATCGGATTTGTAGAAGGGAACATCGTTGTTTCCGCCATCCCAAATTACAAGCTGAAACTCCTTTTCACATTCTGCAAGTATCGCACCGTAATCTACGCCGGCAAAAACAGTATTACCTGCACGAATATGAGGTTCGTATTCCTCGCGTTCTTCTATTGTGCATTTTTGACTATCCATATCTTCTATCGAATCGAACCTCTGAACAGCTTGTGCGGCAAGGTCGCCATAAGGCATAGGGTGCCGGACAGCCGCATAACGTATCCCATGCTTACGCAGTATGGATGCTATAGCTCTTGAAGTTTGAGACTTGCCTGCGCCGGTACGAACTGCACAAACAGATATTACTGGTATTTTAGAAGAAATCATGGTCGACTTAGGTCCAAGAAGACGAAAATCCGCGCCACGGGAAAGCGCCCATGAAGCCTTGTCCATTACGTATTCATGACTGACATCTGAATATGAAAAAACAACTTCATCAGCACAATGCTTCCTGATTAAATCTGAAAGCTTCTCCTCCGCCTCAATCGGAATTCCGTCCGGGTACAGTGAGCCTGCAAGTACTGCAGGGTATTTTCTGCCTTCGATGTCTGGAATCTGAGTAGCAGTAAATGCAACTACCTCGTAGTTCTCGTTACCCCTGTAAAAAACGTTGAAGTTATGAAAATCCCTGCCTGCAGCGCCCATTATTATTACTTTTTTTCTCATGCGAGCTCCTTTATTGTATTGAGGCAATAATCCTGTCGGAATGCAAGCATACTGATTAGAGTTGACTTGTCAACACATCTTGTATAACCTATTGGTCAGTCTGCAGCTAGTTGTCCATGGTCAAGAGATTGTCATCAGGGATAGTAGGATTGAGTTCATCGAGAAGTAGGACAGGGAAGAGCAAGAAGTTATCATAGAGCTGATTGCAGCAGAGGGAATGGGTTCGCCTTTATCGTTCCATCTGGTTATGAACCGGGATCTGGTACGTCTCGACCGCTTGCGAACCGCCGGGCGGAAGTTTCTAGCTCCCTGAATACCCGGAGAGGCTTGCGCATCTGATAACATAATATGCTCATCCTTACTGTTTGCAGGAGGTTCATGCTCCCTAGGGTTTTATAAGCAAGCTGGATAAGCGGCCTCTCTCCTTCTTTAGCTCTTTTTTTCTAAGTCTGCTTAA
>JAAYVC010000052.1 GCA_012517375.1 bacterium
CGTTCGAGCCCGGCTGTATCACGATGCAGGCTTTGATACATGGGAAGAGATTGCGCGATGGCAACCCGAGAAGATGCGTGAAAAGCTCAGCCGATACATAAAGGAGACAGGTTTCGAAGGCATACCGCCCACCCCAAAGGAAGCGGCTAATGCTGTGGCTACTGCCAAAAAGATGCCCAGGATTGTGGAGTGGTAAAGCTGATTTCTTATGATTGAAATCAAAAGACTTACGCAAGACGATGTGAATCTCGTTACGGAAATCGTTTCAAGATTCTGGCCCCAAGGTAAGCTCAACGGGGATTTCCTCAAGAAAGATTCAAATCATCTGCTTGTCGCATACGTCGAGGGGAATCTCGCAGGATTCCTCTACGCCTACGAACTAGAAAGGATCGAAACGGATAAGCCGATGATGTTTTTCTACTCCATCGACGTCCTGCCAGAGTATCACAGGAAGGGTATAGGCAAGCGTTTGATCTCCGAGCTCAAGCTGATCTGTTCCGAACGTCATGTGTCAAAGATGTATGTTCTGACAGATGAGGCTAACGTTGCCGCCATGAAGCTCTATGAGTCCACAGGAGGCTTAAGGCAGTCGCCGGATTCGTTGCTCTTTCTCTACAAGGAGTGGGTATGAAAACGGTCGTCGTCTACCGCTCCAGGAGCGGGAACACAAAGGGTATCGCCGAGTTGATGGCGAAGAAACTAGGAACAAAGGCTCTGCCCGTCAATCTCATATCAAAAAAGGGGGAGGGGTTCGAAGGAGGAGCAAGAAAAGGAGAAGCTTTTTTTGAAGAGGCACTTGAAGCATGTAAGGGTGCAGACCTTGCGATCGTGGGCACCTCTGTCAGTTCCCGCAAGCGCACTCCAATATCACGAGATTTATAAAACAGGTCGAAGCCAAGAACGTCGGTCTTTTCTGTACATATATTAATAAGATGGGGACTACTTTGTATGATCTTCGAACTCTCCTTAAAGAGAGGGGAATTAATATAGCAGGAACCGCCGACTTCGGAAGTCTGAATAACGGTCAGTTCGAAGGTCTGGATGAATTGACGCGAAATAATTATGTTAAGAAATTAGAGGAATTTACAGAAAGATGTCTGAAAGCGGTTTCATGAAGCCGCGGGTCGTCATCATACCATACAAACCCCAGTGGCCCTGGATCTTCAAAGAAGAGAAGAAAGAAGTCCTCAACACTCTTGAGGACAAAGCATTAGTCGTCGAGCATATCGGAAGCACATCGGTTCCGGGTCTGGGAGCCAAGGATATCGTTGATATGGTGGTTGGTGTCAAGGACCGCCAGGCGGCTGAGGATTGCCGCATTATGCTCGAATCCATTGACTATACTGAAGTGACCCCGGAACCAGGTCATACAGAATGGTTCTACTGTTTGGGTAAAACCCCTGGCATCACTCCACGTTTCCACCTTCACCTCATGAAGTTTCCCAGCCCGTTCTTCGCAAAACACATTTTGTTCCGCAACTACCTGAGATCCAACAAGAAAGTCCGAGACGAATATTACGAACTAAAGAAAAGACTTGCTGATAAATACGGTCGAGATCGTGAAGGGTACACGGGCGCAAAGACTGAATTCATCGAGAGAATCATTCTCATAGCGCGAGAGCGAATCCTTTAATTTCTCGCAATCATAAGTATAATAACGATTCAAACCTAGTAAATCCTTTCGGCGTGACTATCAAACGGTCAAGGAGGAGAAACCAGTCATGATTGTGATGAAGTTCGGCGGTGCGTCGCTTAAAGATGCCGAAGCCATCAATCGCACGCGGGAAATTATTGCTTCGAGGATAGATAAAAATCCAGTTGTTGTGGTTTCCGCCTTTGGAGGCATAACGGACATGCTTTACGAATTGACCGACGCCATGCTTTCAAGACGCACCGATAAGGCTCGCGGTAAAGTCTCTCTTATATATGAATACTGCAGAAGATTGATGGATGAAACTCTTTCGAATAAGTTATCAAGAGGCAAAGCTGAGGTTATAATCGATGAAAACATCTCGCGGCTCAAAAAGCTTATCTCGGGCATTGAGGCAGTGGAAGAAGTGAGCGCCAGAAGCAGGGACATGATTCTTGGGTCTGGCGAGTTGATTTCGGCGCCCCTTATCACTCTTGTCCTCTCCTGCAACGGCATCGGCTGCGAGTACGTGGATCCGCGCGAGTTAATTCTTACCGACAGCGAGCATGGAGCCGCCAATCCTAGTCTCGGAGAAATCAAAGAAAGATGCCAGCAACGTCTTGTTCCTGTGGTTGTAGGGGGAACCGTTCCGGTTGTCGGAGGATTCGTGGGATGCTCCCCTGACGGCGCCTTGACGACCCTTGGGCGAGGGGGTTCAGACCTTACAGCATCCGTTATCGCACTCTCAATCGGCGCCGATAGTCTCGAATTCTGGAAGGACGTGGACGGCATCCTCGCGGCCGATCCCCGCATCGTTCCTCGCGCCCGACCCGTCAGAAGAATCACGTTTCAGGAGGCAGCCGAGCTGGCATTTCTTGGCGCAAAGGTTCTGCATCCGGCGTCAATCCAGCCCGCGGTTGAAGCCGGGATTCCTGTCAAGGTTCTTAATTTTAACCGTCCTTCGTCTCCGGGGACAATGATTCTTGAGAGCATGGATGCAGTTCCCGGCTCGATTGAGCAATCGCCACCTATATCGTCCATTGCATACAAACGCAATCAGCTGATGGTCAACGTGTTTTCCACCCGGATGCTGGGCGCGCGCGGGTTCCTGCGCAGGGTGTTCGAGGTGTTCGACCGCATCGGCCTTTCCGTTGACCATATCGCAACCTCTGAAGTCAACGTTACGGTAACTCTATCAGCAACCGACCGCATTCGCGAACTTGAAAAAGAATTAAACGAAGTCGCAGTGGTGAGAGTCGAGGAGGGTGTCGGAATAGTCAGCGTAGTCGGCAGAAACCTTCCTCATACCCCGGGTGTCGCCCGGCGCATCTTTTCGGCCCTTGCCGATTTCAACATTAAACTAATTACCTACGGCGGCTCAGGCGTGAACCTCTCCATGGTGGTTGCCGACGGGGATGTTACCGGTGCCGTGAGGGTTCTGCACGAGGAACTAATCCCTGAAACCGGAGGAGAAGATGCATAGCTTTACGAGGCGCGGAAAAGAGCTTTTCTGCGAGGATGTAGCCCTATCCGAGCTTGCGCACCGCTACGGAACTCCTCTTTACGTCTACAGCCACGCTGCCCTCACCAGACACTATCAGGCGTACGAAGAGGCTTTCGCAGGCATCTCCCACATCATCTGCTATGCGGTAAAAGCTAATCCAAGCGGCGCCATTCTCAATACGCTTGGAGAGATGGGTTCGGGCGCTGATATCGTATCCGGCGGAGAGCTTTACCGCGCCATGCGTGCGGGGATACCTGCGTCCCGCATCGTTTACTCCGGCGTGGGCAAGACGAAAAGGGAGACGGAGGAAGCTCTCGATGCCGATATCCTCATGTTCAACATAGAGTCATTCACCGAGCTTAGCGTGCTGAACGAGACGGCAGGCCGTATGGGGAAGAAAGCGCGGATATCCCTCCGCATAAACCCTGATATAGATCCAGTAACCCACCCGTATATTTCAACCGGACTCAGAAAAAGCAAATTCGGCATCCCGTTTGAAGCAGCGCTGGAAGGATACAAAAGGGCGGGCAGACTCACAAACATCGAGATAGCAGGTGTAGACTGCCACATAGGTTCGCAGCTCATGCTCCTTGAACCTTTCAAGCAGGCAATACGCAGGCTCCTTTCTCTGGCTGGCGAACTCAGATCGCAGGGCTATGGAATCGCGCTCTTGGACATCGGCGGAGGACTTGGAATACCCTATGCGGACGAGAAACCACCTTCACCTGGTGAGTACGCTAAGGCCGTTGCCGATGTTCTGGGAAATGAAAAGCTGAAGCTCTTAATCGAGCCTGGCCGCAGCATAGTGGGCAACGCCGGAATACTTCTCACCCAGGTGCTCTACACTAAGAAGGGCGAGGGTAAAAGATTCGTCATAGTCGATGCGGGCATGAACGACTTTATTAGACCCTGCCTCTACGACGCTTACCATGAGATAGTGCATGTCTATGAAGTCGATAGAAGCATGGAATTATGCGATATCGTAGGTCCTGTATGCGAGTCAGGGGACTTTTTTGCACTTAACCGGACGCTTCCCGGGTGCGTAAGGGGCGACCTGCTTGCCGTTATGAGCGCGGGCGCCTACGGTTCGTCTATGTCGTCAGTCTATAACTCCCGGCCCCTGGCTGCGGAGGCGCTCGTAAAGGGAAGCGCATCTGCAATAATAAGAGAACGCGGCACTTATTCGGATTTAACAAGCATGGAAGCAATCCCTGAGTTGTAAGCCACCCTCTTGACAAATCAATAAAATTATTTAGAATCATTATTAATTGATAAACAGGCAGGTTTAGAAAGGGCTTTTGAAGTTCAAGCGTCAGTAAAATGCTGATGCAAAAATGTCAAACGGCTTTACGCCAGAAAGATTAAAGAGGTGAATGATGGCCAGAAGCATAAATGTATTAGCCATTCTTGTGTTGCCCATGCTTGGGTCAACATGCTCGAACAACGAACCAACGCCTTCTCTTTTAATAATAGATCATACATGCGCGGACCTTTCCAAGATACCTGATGAATGGATAGATTCAGCTCAGGCTAAGCTAAGGCTTCACTACGCTCACACATCACACGGCGGACAGCTGACCGTCGGGCTTGAGCGAATCGAGGAAGCGGACGCCAAGTACAGCTACGCGTTAAATTACAGCAGCCTGCCTAACGAAGCGGGCGCCCTCTGCATCTTCGACGGCCAGGAGGATGAGACCTACATTACCCCCGAGCTTTACTGGAGCACGAAAGAGGGCATGGATAATACGAGAGACGTCCTCAACCATAATCCTTCAATCAATCTTTGCATGTGGTCATGGTGCACGCAGCTTAACGGCTACTCGCTTGAGCAAACCCAGGCTTATATAGACTCAATAGTCAAGCTTGAAGCGGAGTTCCCGAACGTAACCTTCATCTATATGACCTGTAACGCTCAGGCTGAGGGCGGCGAAGGTTATAATCGCCACCAGAACAACGAGTTGATCCGCAATCACTGCAAGAACAACAAAAAGGTTCTTTTCGACTTTGCCGATCTTGACAGCTGGTACTACAACGGCTCCTCGTGGGAGCAAGCCACATACGAGTACGACGGTCACACGGTTCCATGCGAGCATGACCAATTCCACGGCGACGAAGCTGCACACACAACGTACTCTAGCTGTGAACAGAAGGGCAGAGCCTTATGGTGGATGATGGCCGTACTTGCAGGCTGGCAGGGCGGCTCTACAAAAATAGAAGAGAACCCTCGCCCTGTAAGTGAGGGGTTTTCTCTTTCAGCCAGTCAGTCCGCCATATCCTATATCCTTCCCTTGAACTCACACGGAGAAATCTGTCTCTATAACTCTAACGGCCAGCTTGTTCGCGTATTCGAAGCGAGCGCAGGCTCTCATACCATTAAATGGGACAGAAAAGACTTTCTCGATTCAGCAACACCCAAAGGAGTCTACTTCTGTCAGCTAAGGACGGCATCTCGAACAATCACCAGAAAATTACTTGTCATCGAGTGACACCTCCATCGCATCATCGGGTGCGTTAAAAAGGCGAAGGTAGAAGGCCGGCCCCAGACCGGCCTTCTACTTGCAAAGCATCCTACGTTCACGTTTCATCTCGGAAACCGTCTTATTATCCGTGATTCTCATAAATGCAATAGGTACTATCTAAATGCCCTATACGCCTTTTCATCTCGGACCTAGTCTGGCGCTTGGGGTATCCGTAAAACGCATAATCAATATCCCTGCTTTTCTGCTGGGCTCCATCCTGCTCGATTTAGAACCTTTCTTCATCTTCTATTTTCGTCTTGATCGGCCTCTGCACGGATTCTTTCACACCCTTCCGGGAGGCATTCTCACATCGGCTGCAATCTCTCTTCCTCTTTTATTCGCAAGAAGGCCTGTAGGAAAGCTTCTGGCTTTACTTAAACTGGAGCAGCCGCAGACATTTCCCTTCATTATGCTCGGAGCCTTTCTCGGGACAACATTTCATATCTTTGTCGATTCAATCTTCCACGCCGACCTCATGCCCTTCTACCCGCTTGCGTATAATCCATTTTATAAACTGCTTACAAGTAACCAGGTGCATACAGTTTGTCTGGCTTCCTTCATACTTGCAGGCGTCATATACGGGATTAGGCTGGCGATTGAGAAAAATAAGAAGAACAATCTTAAAGCAACAAGAAGTTGAAATATCCTCATAACCCCAATATAATGCTTGTAAACGGATAAGGAGATTTTGTGGAGATAAAGTTTCAATCATTCCTGATAACGGTTTCCGATATCGCAAGATCACGAGATTTCTACGAAGGTCTCCTCAGTCAGAAGGTTTTGCTGGATCATGGTCGCGCCGTTGACTACGAAGGAGGACTATCGCTGATGGACGCGAATTATGCGTTCACTCTAATCCACTCCCGCGAACGGACGTCAAACGACAACCTGGGAAGCATCAATTCGGAAATCTACTTCGATACACCTGACCTTGAAGGAGTTTTTGATAAAATCAAAAATGCCGGTGTGGGGTTCGTCCACCCGGTCGTAGAACAGCCATGGGGGCAGCGGGTATTCCGGTTTCTTGACCCCGATGGTTACACGATTGAGATAGGCGAGCCGATGGAAGCCGTTATCGTGCGTCTCCTTAAAGAAGGCAAGTCCTATGAGGAGGTGGCTGAACGCACGTCGACGCCGATTGAAACTGTGAAGAGATTGAAATACTCACTCTAATGCTCCCGCGTACTTTCCCCCTTCCTTGACCGCCGACTAAAAATTCCTATAATAATTATATGAAATTAAAAACAAAGGAGACTAAGATGCCTAGAATAGTACACCTAGATATCGTCGCGGAGAATCCCGACAGGGCCATGAAGTTCTACAAAGAAGCGTTCGGATGGTCGTTCGACAAATGGAAGGGCGGCTCAATGGATTACTGGCTCTTCATGACGGGAAAGGAGGGCGAACCGGGCATAGACGGCGGCCTGGCAAAAGGTGATGTAAAAAAAGGGTCGACCGTGGGCACCCTAGAGGTTTCCTCGCTCGAAGAGTACATCAAGAAGGTCGAGCGCTCGGGCGGCAAGATTACTGTCCCGAAAGTGGCCGTTCCCGGCGTCGGCTGGATAGCGTACTTCGAGGATACGGAAGGTAACGAGTTTGGAATGCTAGAGCCCGACATGAGCGCAAAGTAAGTATAAAATCAGGGAAGTGGCCCTGACCTCCTTCTCTGAAAACATCAACAGATACTTCCCATAAGTTGACAATGGTATAAATCGGTCTAGAATTTTCTATAGGTAATATCTTTAAAAGAGCTGTCGGATTCAACGGATGAATTTAATAATGGACAACTAAAGAGGACGCTATGGGACAAGTGCACGTTATCAATGTAGTCCACACAGAGCACAACTGGTGGGACGACGGATACACAGGTCTGGATGAGGGAACAGCCCTGCTCCTCGAAAGATTTGCAAATTTAGGAGCCAGGCATGTAACCAGGATACCGATTACCTGGTGTCTTTACTTCGGGAACGGCGAGAAGGGTCCGGTAACAGGCACCGTAAATCCTGACATTATAGACGTCCGGAAAGAATTCTTCCGGGAAAGGTTCAAGCTTGGCGACGAGATAGGCATTCACACCCACGCCTCCGATCCGAAAGAGCAGCCCAGGTTCTTCAAGGCCAATGCGGAGAAGGTTGAATCCCACGGGTTTCCTTATCCTAAAACCCATGCTCCGGCATGGTTCTATCTCGACGGTTCCATATTCCGCGCGTTGGAAGCTGCGAGAATCGAGATCGACACCGGCGTCCTCGTGGGCTGCGGGGTCGTTAACCACCCTCGGGTGAAGGATTTGATGGTCCAGGATTCGTCCCGCAGGGATCGGGGAGACCATAGAGCATTCAGACCTTACCATCCCGACTACGAGAAAATCTGGGAACCAGGAACATCCCCCATCGTCGAGATTCCTGTCTTCCTCTCCTGCGAAGGTATCGGGGAGAACCCCGCTAGATTCATAGAAGCCTTTCGCAAGCTGTGGGAGCACCGCGATGAGGTGGCGGTTGATATAGTTCAGTTCTTCTGGCATCCGTTTGAATGTATGGAACAAAGAACCGGTGGAAGAATTAACCATAGCGTGATTGACGGGTGGTGCACCCTCTATTCGGAGATAGCCTCCTGGAACGACATTGTATTCAGCACCGCTTGCGATGCGGTGGTTGCATGGAAGTGGGAAAAGAAAAAAAATCCGTGACTTCCAGCCGCGTCAGCAGCTGACAACTCTATTGGAGGGGGGAGTATGTGGTCGTATTTCTATTTTTCTCTGGTTCTTACCCACCGGTATATCGAAAACCTCCTCCTGAAGCCTACTTTCTTATAGAACTGAAGCCCTGAGTTCATATGAGCTACCTCGGCTCCAAGCTCCCTGAGTCTCCTCAACCCTTCGAGCGTTACTTCCCTGCCCATGCCGAGCTGGATGGAACCCACCGGCTCAAGGGTACCTATCTTGTTGTACTCATCGTACCAGGCAATAGTGCACGCGACCCATTCGCCGTCCGGTCTCTCCACAACAATATCCAGTTCCTTGCGGTAATCGGGGGCCTTTTGGAGTTCCTCATACGAGAAGGCTGTAGGCCAGTCGTTCGGATCAGGATGCCTGAACGAAAGCCCAAATATCTTTCTTCGTTTTCCGACATCATTATTCTCAGCCATTGTAACGAACCGGTATCCATGGGGCAGGTCTGAGGCGGGTATGTTTTTCAGGTCGAACTCAGTGTAATCCATGCATGGTTTTTCATCCCTGATAAAACCTCTTGTCTGTGCCGCTTCGATGAGGGCATAATCATTCTCCGCCACATATATCCTGGTTGCGTTCCGGGAGTTATTGGTCGGGTTAGTCGGGTTTTTGCCAATGAAAGTTCCCTCAGCGTATTCTAACATCTCGGGTAGAAGATGCTCATAATCGGGATGGCGCTGCAGGAACGCCTGTCCGAATGCCGGATGCCAGGCTACGTACTCGTCGGGGCAGACAACTCCGGCAATATCTCCGCAATCTGTCTCCCACACACCTACGGAAGACTCCCATAATTGTATAGCCTGAATGCTCTTCTCCCCTGTTGTATCCGGGACCTTCTCCTCCGTCTCACCCAATCCCCAGGCGCCCAGCATGGGTGCGCAGAAGTACCGGGTATAGTTCCAGCGCACGATGTCCCAGTTGACCGGCTCGAAGAACTTCATGTAATTCTTGGAAAGAAAGTCCCTGATTAGCAAAAAAACGTCGGGGTCGTATTTGCGGAAACTAGTTTTAGGTTTCATGAAGTATACTACTGGCATGGTTGAAATTGTCAAGTACATATACGAAACTAGTTACAATCCTATTGATGATGATAAAAATTGTATGCACCAATCGATCCTTCATTACCCCATTCTTTATTGGAAAAGGCCTTAAGGATAATTCGCGCGTGCCCCGCAAAGGTGGGAAGGTCAACATTCTTGATTTGGCAGAGGTCGAGCCTGTCTCGCACTCGATAAACAGGTTCTTTAAGAAAAGGAAACCCGAACTCGTGAGGTTCCACAACAGTATAAAGTGCGAGGTTCTGTTCACAGGGCAGGATCTGAAGCACATCCCGAATGAATCAACTGTCTAGGGAATGAAAGTGCACGCGGCAGAACGAGACAAGCTCAAGACTTAATGATGTTTTCTTTATTCATAGAAAACAGAACATGTCTGACTCAAACAAGCAGGCTTGACAAATTTATATTTTAAGGTATACTTTAGTATACAAAAGGAGGAAACAATGTCGAAGCTAATATCAATCTGCGGTTTAAACTGCGCCGAATGCTCCGCTTATATCGCTTACAAAACCGATGACAACGCGTTGAGAGAAAAAACCGCAAAGGAGTGGTCAAAGCAGTACGGCTTTGCGTTTACACCCGAGCACATCAACTGCGCAGGCTGCCTTGAGGCTGAAGGTCCGCACATCGGGCACTGCTCGGAGTGCGAGATACGCAAGTGCGGTCAGGAGCGCGGAGTCGCCAACTGCGCCCATTGTCCTGACTACGCCTGCGAGAAACTTGCGAAGTTCCTTGATATGGTAACTGCAGCGAAAAAGAATCTTGAAGAGATTCGGGCGAACCGCTAAAAAATCATGGCAAGAATGATAGCCTGCTGCGGTCTTGACTGCGTGGAGTGTCCGGTGTTTCAGGCGACCTTGAAGGATGATAACGAGGAGCGCAGGAGGCTGGCAAAGATATGGACGACGTCCGAGTACGTCCTCGCTCCCCGGGATGTAGACTGCGACGGCTGCACATCCACTGACGGGAAGCGGATGAGTTTCTGCGAGGGGTGCGGGATACGCAAGTGCAATATGGAAAAGGGCTTTGATAACTGCGCGTCGTGCGGGGACTACCGCTGCGAGATGCTCATCCAATCTCACTCGCGCGCGCCGCAAGCCTTCGAGACACTGGAAGAAATCCGTAGAAACATGCAATAAAAATGGAAAGATTAATCGCCTGCTGCGGAATGGACTGTTCCGCATGCGAGGCCTGCATCGCCACTATCAAAGATGACGACGAGCTGCGCGTGAAGGTCGCGGAAAAGTGGTCCAGGATGTTCGAGTCGTCCTTCAAGCCCGAAGATATCAACTGCATGGGGTGCACCAGTCCCCAAGGCCCTCATGTCGCCTACTCGAACGAGTGTCCGATCCGCAAGTGCGCGGTTGGGAGGGGGATTCCGAACTGCGGCCACTGCGAAGAGTTTGTCTGCCCTAAGCTCAACGTTCACCTCGAGTTCGCAGCGCCGGGTGCACGGGATACGCTCGAAAAGATAAAGAACAATCTGTAATGAGCGTGTCGAAAATGGAATCCTCAGTTATGAATTGGCTTCTTGAGGAAGAGAATCCATCGGTGCGATACCGAACCCTAGTTGAACTTCTGGGTGAAAATCCCGATAGCCCGTCTCTTCGTGATCTCAAAGCCGAGATCCAGGGAAGCGAACAGGTTGAGCGCATCTTCTCCAAGATGGACCCTCGCGGCTACTGGGTGTATAAGGGAATAGGCGCAGGCGTCGATTACGTGGACTTCGTTACCACTCATTTCAACCTTTCATTTTTGGCAGAACTCGGCCTTGATTGCAGCGACCCTCGTGTGGCGCTTGCCGCAGAGCGCTACCTCGATCTCTCAAGTCCTGATGGCGACTACAGCCGCCACATGTCTTGCCTTTACGCATACAACATACGGACGTTCATCATGCTCGGCTACGGCTCGGATTCCCGTATAAGAAAGACCATCGAACTCATGCTCTCCGCTACACGCTCCGACGGCGGTTACCTTTGCGAAATCCACGAAGGCAAGCGCAAGACACGTCCGGTTAAAAGCTGTATCAACGGCTCGACCAAGGCTTTGATGGCGTTCGCCATGCTTCCCGATTTATGGAGACATCCACGCTGCAAGCAACTGGTCGACTACTTCCTTCGGCGCGACGTCATCTACAAGATGGGAGAACGCGGCGTGCCTGCAAACAGAAGCTCCGTTCTCATGATCTTTCCGTTTCACTGGAGAAGCAATCTTCTTGAGTCCGCTTACGCCTTGTCGGTGATGGGCTTCGGCTCCAGACCTGAACTCGATGATATGTGGAAGTTATTCGAATCGAAAAGAGATGAGTCTTCCAGGTTCGTTATGGATTGGGATCCACCGAGATGCTATTTCAAGTCAGGGAAACGAGGCGAGACCAACAAGTGGGTAACACTCTACGCCTATATGGCTCTGAAACATAAAGAAAAAGCGCTGTAAAAAAACTCCCCAAAAGTAGTCAAAAATAACCCCCAGTATTATTGAAAAAAAGGAATTACTCCTCGTCGGGATGGGCTTCTTCGGGAAGCACTATGAGAAGGCAGGTGGATGGTCAGAGCAAAACGCCGTTGAAGAACTATGGAAGAGATTAGCTCGATTCACCGACAGGAAAAAAGAGTCCATCAAACACCTTTTCTCAGAATCCGGGTATGAACTGTGGATAGATTTCGAGGAGGAGAAAGAGTCCGGTACAAGTACATCTTTACGGGCATTGAGGTCTCAAAGCTTGAGGATACTGCGCTCGAACTCGTCGCAAAGATACTGCCCGAAATCCACTATGCCGTCTTTACGTTCAAGATGCAGGATATAAAGTCCGACTGGTCTAAAACCCAGGATATTTGGACCAAGTGGCTGCCTGAGCAAGGGCTTGAGCCGTCCCACGATTATATGATTGAGTACTATGACGCCGAGCGCTTCAAGGGCATGGATAATCCGGAATCCGAGCTCGATTTCATGATACCTGTTAAATAAACCGCCGCGCGCTTCTTTATTGCGAAACCTTCATAGAACAAGGGCTTGACAAGTCAAAAAAATAAAGTAAGCTTATGTATACAAGATTAATTAGGAGATGATATGTCCAAACTGATCGCCTTTTGCGGAAATGATTGTTCCGCTTGCCCAGGCTATATAGCGACCAAGAACGACGACAACGAGGCCCGCGCAAAGATTGCCGAGGAGTGGTCAAAGCAGTTCGGCGGCGACTTCAAGGCCTCAGACGTGAACTGCGACGGCTGTACCGACATTGCAGGCAGGCATGTCGGTTACTGCGCGATGTGCGGCGTACGCAAGTGCGCGTCTGCCAAGGGAGTAGAAAACTGCGCCTACTGCTCCGATTACGCTTGCGAGACCCTTGTTAATTTCCTCAAAATGGCGCCGAAAGCTAAAACCAACCTCGAGGAGATAAGAAGAAGTCTCTAATCTAAGGAGTCACAATGAGCGAGTTCAAGGGTTTCCCGCAAAAGGGACTCGATTTTCTCGCAAACCTCGCGAGGCATAACGAGAAGGGCTGGTTTGAGGCGAACAGGAACGCCTACCAGGAGTTTCTCGTCGCCCCGGCGCTCGCGTTCATCGCCGATTTCGGGACGCTCCTGCAGAAAAAGATCTCAAAGGACATCGTATTCAGCACGCGCACGAACGGCTCGGGGTCGCTTTTCCGCATATACCGCGACACCAGATTCAGTGCGGACAAGACGCCCTACAAGACCCATGTAGGCGTCTTCTTCTGGGAGGGTCCGGGCAAAAAGATGACCAATCCCGGGTTCTACTTCCACCTGGAGTTCGACGGAGCTTTCATGTACGCTGGGAAGTATGAGTTCTCGACGCAAGAACTCCATAAGTATCGTGATGCCGTGGCTAACGATAAGTCAGGAAAGGAACTCGAAAAAGCCATCGCCTCGGTCCGAAAGTCGGGCGAATATGAGACTGCAGCAGAACACTACAAGCGGGTGCCTGCAGGGTATACACCCGATCATCCCAGGGCAGGGCTCTTGCGCCAGAACACTCTTTTTGCTAAGTCGCCCTTGATTCCCGTAAAGAGCATAACATCACCGAAACTGCTCGATGTCTGTCTTGAACACTCAAAGAACATGGATCCTCTGCTGCGCTGGCTGGTCAAGACATTGTAATCACACACCTGAAAGCATGGCAACTATAATGGAAGCTCCTGGAATCAGAGATGTACTAACATCAATCGAGGCCATGCGGAAGAACCCAGACGCAATCGAGTGTCGCCGGAGAGGCGGAATCGATAAAGGTTACGGCAGGAGAGGTGGTTTTATGCAGACGTTTGCTCAGGCCGATACTCAAAACTCTTAGAATTCATGGAAAGATTCACGACGAAGGAAGCCAGATCGCTAGCCGGAGACGCCGTAAAAAAAATCGAAGACGGTGACGAAAAAGGCTTTTTTGAAATCCTCGATAAATTAACGAACAGCAAATCGGGATTCTATATCCTAAGGGTTTTTGGAGCGGGAATAGGTGAAGCCGCTCTCTCTTCTCCTGAAAAATACTTTTTTTTGTTCACGAGAATCATGCACCGGCCAAGGGAAGAAAGCTACAATCCACAGATGCATGACTCCGCAACCCGCAGAATAGATAAAAACATCTGTGCGCTTGTTTACGGAGCCAGAACCGCTATCGTCGGCTCCGCCTTTACCCGGATGCGCAAGAAGCACTGGGAGCGAATAGTCGCAGAGATTGAGCGGTACAACGCAGAGTTCAGCGAATGGTATGTAGTGGACTCATGGTGCCACTATCCAATGGGTTACATCATCGCGGAACACCCTAAGGAGATGCTTCGAAAACTAACGGAGTGGTCGGAAAGCTCTGATTTCTGGTTTAGAAAGGCTTCCGCAGTTTATATGCATGCATTGTTCGTCGGATACCCGGACCGCGACATCGCCCCTTATATCGAGATTCTCGACAGACTTATCCTCGACGAAAACGCAAAGGTGCTCAAGGGCGCAGCCTGGGCGCTCAGGGAGATGGCAAAGAACTACCAGCCCCAGCTGCTTGACTTCCTTAAAAAGTGGAGTAGGGTTGAGTCCGTGAATAAACTCATATTTAAAGAAGCATTAAAGAAGCTGGACAAGGATGCAAAAAAGGAAGTATTAAAATGGATAAATCATTGATGGCCTCGAGAACGTGGGTTAAAATCATTCGTTATCTCGGCAGAGGTCTCTTGATATTATGGGCGGGGTTCTGGGCATACTTCGCTTTTGCGTCCGCCCTTTCGGAGGCATATCCCGATCCGGGCACTAACGCACTCGGGTGGGTGATTGTAATAGTCGGCACCCTGCTTCTTGTCGGCGGAGCAATCGTACCCTGGATTTGGGAACGCCTGGGCGGTTTTATCCTGCTCGGAATCGGATTGTTCCTCATGGTTTTCTTTCTCGTCTCCTCTGGATTCAAGATAAACCTATGGATGCTTCTCGTATTTCTGCCTGCATTTCTTACAGGAGGAATTTCACTCGTTTGCTGGTTTGCGGATAGGAAGTTTAAACCTGCCTTGTAAAATCCAGTGAATGTTACTTATCGCCGGGCTACGATTGAGGATATAGAAATTCTAGCGGAACTTCGGATTAAATTCCTTGCCGAGCATTTTAATCCTGCGGGCGAATCGGAATACGATGCGCTTAAGAAAGAACTCAGGAAATATTTTACCGAAAACATCCCCAGCGGAGCCCTTATTGCATGGCTGGCTGCATCCGACAGAAAAGTCGTGGCCACGGCCGGGATGGTCGTCTGGCGGATTCCTGCAAACAACTCCATGAAGAACGGAAAACTGGGCTACATACTTAATATGTACACACTCCCGGAGGCAAGAGGGCAAGGGATATGCACTGCGCTCTTAGAAAAGCTGATAGATGACGCAAAGTCGCTCGGATTGAACCTGGTTCACCTTCATGCCTCAAAGATGGGCGAACCCATATACCGCAAGCGCGGATTCAGGGAACCCGGAGACGTTGAGCTTGTCTTGAGGATCGATTGAATTTTAAAGTTCTTGAGATCGCTCCTGACCGCCTCTCTGATTATGCCGCTATCCCTATGACGCTTGAAGTCCGCAGCATATTCGTCGCAGAGGAGAAAGACTCCGGACTCGGCGGGCTCACGCTTCGAGAGGAGGCAGTCGCCGAACCATATATCAAGGACTACGACTCGTATGAAGATCTCTACATCAATGACAAGGAAAACTGCGGACCTGAAAGCTGGCCCAAGCACTTTGATATCTCTAACTGGGGTCTCTTCATCTCTTATAACGACAAGAAACCTGTTGCGGCTGCAGCTGTTGCATGGAATACTGCAGGCGTTAACATGCTCGAGGGAAGAGCGGACATCGCCGTGCTCTGGGACATACGCGTCCGGCCAGAATTCAAATGCCAGGGATTGGGTACGATGCTGCTCGACCACGCAGCCCGGTGGGCACGTTCCAAGGGCTGCAAACTCCTGAAGATAGAAACCCAGAACGTTAACGTTCCGGCCTGCCGGTTTTATTCAAGGATGGGCTGTCATCTCGGACAGATAAACCGTTACGGATACTACGGACATCCTCCGGTCTCAAACGAGGTGATGCTCATCTGGTATCTGGATCTTTGAGAGAAGGAAAAATTGACAGCCTGAGGCTGGAGAGTAAAATAAGCTAGTCATTCTTTCTGCGTATTAGGAGGCTATATGGATGCAATGGAAGCGATTCTGACCCGAAAGAGCGTAAGGAAGTTCCTTCCCAAAAAAATTCCCACAGATATCATTAGAAAAATACTTGAGGCCGGCATACGCGCACCTTCAGGCGGCAACCGTCAGCCCTGGCGGTTCATCGTAGTAACCGACAGAAAAAAGATAAAGAAATTCGATCCCTACGCTCACCAGCCCTGGGTGGAGAATGCGCCTGCGGTGATAGTCGCCTGTGCTAACCCGCACGATACCTGGGAACGATACAACGAGAACGAACAGTGCTATATACTGGATACTTCCGCCGCAATCGAGAACATGCTCCTTGCCATACACGCCCTGGGTCTAGGTGCGGTATGGTGCCTTACTTGCAGTAAGCGCGATATACGCAAACTCCTCAATATCCCACCTGGATGGCAGATTGTTTCCATAATCCCTCTCGGCTACTATGAGATGAAGGATTTCGTACGAGCATACGGGAAAACAGAAAAAAACAGTGATGTAAGACCGAGAAAGCCTCTAAATGAAGTAGCATTCATCAACGGACCGGATACGCCGTTCGAATAAAAGTGTAAGTTTTTTAAGGAGAATCGGTTGGAATTTTGCATACCTTTCCTAGCAATTCTTGCTTTGACAGCGCTTCCAGTAGGTATAATACTTGGGTTTGCCGCTATTAAGGCAGGCCAGAGAAAGCGGTTCCAGTCCGGGATTATCAAGAACAAAACGCACGAACTCTCAACAGGCGTCTGGTTCTGTATCCGCTATGCATCCGAACGCAAGTACAAACGCTGGCTTAAGTTCTTTCCATGGGAAACATCCGGAATCATCCACGCGGATGCGAATCGCCTAACCCTCTATCTTGAGAAGCTTAACAATCAGAGTGATGTTTCCATATCCCTCGATTCCCGCGCAATCAGGATAGGCTGGGCGGGCACAGAAGTCCTTCGAAACGGCGTAGCCTCGTGGCTTATCATCGAGGCAGGGTACGAGAGACATTATATCACCTCCGAAACCGGCATGTTCGTATTCAACTCCGCTTCCTCTACCCGCAGGATGTACGAAGAACTCGCGAAAATCGCCAACCAGCCAGTTGAGCAATGAGCTACTACGAGGATAGGCTTTCTGCCTCGCGCCTGAAAAGATGCTACGAGATTGCTCCACCCCGCGTAAGACAGTACCTGGATGCCGAGATAAGTTACGTAATTAATCAAATAAAGGAAACCGATTCGGTTCTGGAACCGGGATGCGGCTACGGGAGGGTGCTTGAAAAACTCAGCCGCCGTGCCGGAAAAGTAACGGGCATAGATACCTCGGTTGAAAGTGTCGCGATGGCTAAAAAAGAACTTGGCGCTACCTCAAACTGCTCCGTTTTCGTCATGGACGCTTCATGTATGTCCTTTTCCAGTGGACAGTTCGACGTCGTAGCATGCATTCAAAACGGCATTTCGGCATTCGGGGTTGACCGCAGAACGCTCATTCGCGAATGCGTGCGGGTCACCAAAAAGGGCGGAACCGTTCTCTTCTCATCTTATTCGGATAAGTTCTGGGGGCACAGACTGGAATGGTTTCAACTTCAGGCGAAGGAAGGACTTATAGGCGAGATAGACTGCTCAGAAACCCGTGATGGGGTGATTGTAACCAGGGACGGTTTCAAGGCGGCTACGGTCAGGCCGAAGGACTTTTTAAGCCTTACTAAAGATATTGGCTTTACGGCCAAAATAGTTGAAGTCGACGAATCGAGTGTCTTTTGCGAAATAACTCCTTGAATTATCAGTTGCTTGTATATAAACCCGGATTTGCTTGTGTCTCCGTTATCTCAGGGAATCGGTTCGCTTAACGAAAGCACCCTTCATGCTGCGATAAAGGAATGGTACGCCCAGCCGCAGGACAGGTTCGAGGTTTCAGTCGATGGTTCAATAATTGATCTCATTCGCGGTACGCAACTTATAGAGATACAAACCTCTAATTTCGCCGCCTTGCGGAAAAAGCTAACGAAACTTATAGACCGCCATCCGGTGAGGGTTATATACCCCCTTGCGCGTTTCAAATGGATTGTGAGAACGTCTGGGAAAGGGGATACACTTGGAAAGCGTAAGTCCAGCAAAATTGGGAAGTTAATCGATATTTTCGAAGAGCTTATACGCATTCCTGATCTAATCAAACACCCAAATTTCGCACTCGAAATACTTGTTGTCGACATAGAAGAGGTTCGCACGGCGGACGGCAAGGGTAGCCGGTGGAGAAAGGGCGTGAGCATCAAAGACCGCAGGCTCGTGCAAGTTGTTGAATCTCATGAACTTAAACGAGTTCAGGACTATCTCCGCTTCCTGCCCGATGGCCTCGAAAGTCCCTTTACCAACAAGACCCTGGCGGACGCCCTTGGAATACAAGTGTTTGAGGCATCGAGAATTACGTATACAATGAGGCGGATGGGTCTGCTCGAGATAACTGGTAAGTATCGCAATGAGTTGCTTTACGTAGTAAATATATAAGCCCCAAAAGTAGCGGCTGGAAGCGCATGCGTTCGGCAGAATCGATTCCAGACCCGGGGTCCCCGAGAAATTGCGAAGCGATTTCTTGGGGTGGGAAAGCTGGTCAGAAGATGGACAAAAGATGGTCAAAAGGTGGTCAGAAGCTGGACAAAATTTCTGTGATGGTTAGTCAGTATTCGAGAAATGGAGTCCCGTTTGATGAAAAGCGTCACGAACTCCAACGTCATTGGGAGGAGAAACGCCGAAGGCGTTAGGACGCGGCA
>JAAYVC010000053.1 GCA_012517375.1 bacterium
GCCCCGCCGGTTTTTTCGCCGGCGGGGCAGGAATCTTGAGCCTTATCGCTAAGGTGTTAATGCCTGACCCGCCCGGCCGATAGCAACGAATACTACCGCGTTAAGGCAGGGTATATACGAGCAACCGTCAAGGTGCATTGCTCTCCGGGTCAGGTTAAAATCACTCATGCTACAAAGTATACGCAAGGAATAAATGATGTCAAGAATTCAGAGCGCTTCTTGACATTTTATATTCTCTCAATAGCATTGAGTCAATATAAAAAGCTGAACCGCAAGGAGGATTTGATGGAAAAGCATGCTTCGTGGGACAGCAGAGCGGCATTTATCCTTGCCGCGATAGGCTCGGCCATCGGTTTAGGCAACGTTTGGCGCTTTCCTTATATAGCCTACAAGTTCGGCGGGGGAGCGTTTCTTATCCCCTACCTGGTGGCTCTTGCGACGGCTGGAATTCCTCTCCTTATTCTCGAATTTTCGCTCGGTCACAAGATGCGTGCGTCCGCTCCCTTCTCCTTCTCTAAAATCAAAAAGAACACCGAGTGGCTTGGATGGTTCGCCCTACTCGTAGGCTTCATCATCGTTACCTATTACGCAGTTGTTATGGCATGGTCGAGCAGATACCTGATATCCTCCTTCACTCTCGAATGGGGCAAAAATCCAAAGGTTGTAGAGAGCTTTTTTTTCGCGAAGATCCTCGGCGTAACAAAAGGGCCTTTCGAACTCGGAAAGATAATGTGGCCATTGCTGGGTCTGCTGGTACTCATGTGGGTGTGGGTGATAGCCTCTATATGGAAGGGGGCAAAAACGGTCTCGAAGGTTGTCTGGGTTACAGTTATTGCACCATGGGTCATACTCGTCATCTTTCTCATAAGGGGAGTAACGCTCCCTGGCGCCGAGGAGGGGCTCAAGTATTTTCTGACCCCGAACATCGAAGCACTCAAGGATCCGGCGGTCTGGCATGCCGCATACAGCCAGGTCTTCTACTCTCTTACTATAGGCTTCGGAGTCATGATAGCTTACGCCTCCTTTCTGCCCCGCAAGACCGATATAATAAACAACGCGATAATCATAGGTCTTGCTGATGCGGGGACCGCTTTTGCAGGAGGAATCGTCGTCTTCTCCACGCTTGGCTACTACGCCCAGACCACAGGGCAGAAGGTTGCAGACGTTGTTGCCTCCGGCCCCGGTCTCGCATTCGTAACCTACCCCATGATCATCAATAAGCTTCCCCTGGCGCCGGTGTTCGGGGTTCTGTTCTTCATAATGCTTCTTACCCTCGCGATAGACTCCGCCTTCTCTCTCGTCGAAGGAGCCGCAGCAGGGCTTCTTGACCGCTTCAAATGGAAGCGCTACCCGACTTTGATAGCGATGGCTGTGGCGGCATTGTTCATCGGCGTCATCTACATCACAGGCAGCGGCTTGTACTGGCTCGACATCGTCGACCACTTCATGAACAACTTCGGGCTTTTTGCGGTCGTTCTCGGCGAATGCATAGTCGTCGGATGGATGTGGCGCTCCCGGTTTCTCAGGAGTCATTCCAACCTTCGTTCCGAAGTCAAGGTTGGCGTATGGTGGGAGGGCATGATTCAATGGGTCATTCCGGCTATCATTCTCTTTATCCTTTCATTCACAGTTATCGATCGCATCAAGGCGCCGTATGGCGGCGACTATCTCGCCGAGTTCGTAGGCGGCTGGCTCGTCATAGGACTTCTCGCTGAGACTGCCATCATCATGTCCCGGATGCAATGGAGAAAGAAAATACCGGCGATGCTCATCCCTCCCATACTCATCGCTTCGTTCTACGGCCTGCGTTTTTCCTGGATTCAGTCCCACTTTACTCCTCAAGAGATGTCCGGGATTCAGACTCCGCTCTTCCTCGCTTTGTGGTGGGTCGGCATTGCCGTGTTGATTGAAATCGCCCTCCTATTGACGAAGATGAAGCCAATGCGCAAACTGGCCCTGATGCTCGCGCCGCCCGGTCTTGTAGGCGCATTCTACCTCGTCTCCTGTGCATGGAGGGCCAATAAGCCTCAGATAGTCATTCTCATATTTACGTGTCTGGTTCTTTACGGCGGAATAGTGCTTTCGCTCTGGCGTTCGGCATGGTTCGTGAAAAAGGTCAAGCGGGGCGAGATAGTCCTGCCTGATGATAAGGAAGACTAACAATCTGTTCTCAGGAGCATTAAATGTCACATGAATCACCTTCAGTATTTCTCTGGCTGCGGAAAGGGAACTTGGATGACGGACGACTCAAGAAGGCGGACGCCTTCTTCGCTAAGCGCCCGAAGATTCAAAAGAAAAATATAAAAGGACCCTGGCATGGCGCAATCTACGCATCAGGAAGCTCAATGCTCAGGGAATCGAATGGCGTAGTGAGCTACTGGGCGCAGGAGGGAACCGGGATTAGGGCGGACAACGAGCCGAACAGATTCCTCCTCTCCCGTCTCGTGCGCTATGAAGGGTTCTGGGTAGCCATCGAAGTAGATTCAGAAAACTCACTAATAAAGCTTGCCCGGGATCGCCTGGGAGGAATGGCCCTTTATATGTTCAGGGATTCGAACAACTTCGTGCTTTCCTCAGACATTAAGGCAATCAGAGCATCCATTCCTCAAGGCTTCTTTATCTCCCGCGAACGCCTTGCAGGGTTCCTTTGTTCATCCCTGCCTCCCTATTTCGGACCCGAAACCTTCTTTGAGAATATTCTCCGTCCTCAGACCGGCGCTCTCCTTAACTATGATTTGAAGAATACTTCCGAGGAGTCCGCATCCTATCTTCCACCATTTACTAATCCAGCGCTCTGGGTGCCGCCGTTCGAAGAAAACTTCAAGAGCTGGACGTCAAGACTGCGGTCGCTCCTGCGGAAAACACTCCTCTCGAACCTCGGCGGCGTAAAAAACCTCGCCTTCGAGCTCTCAGGCGGAGTGGACTCATCCGTCATGGCGGTGGAGCTTGCACGCTCGGGAATGAGCTTCCGCACGACAAGCGTTACCTATCCCGAATGCAAGGGCCGGGACCCCGACGAATCGTCCAGGGCTGCACTTACGGCAAAGAAGCTCGGATTCAACATCCACTGGGTCGAAGTCACCGGGAAGGATATAATCGGGCACAACGACAAACTCTCCCTAGCCTACTCCGAGCCCATCTCGGACCCGAGCCTTCTCGTCGCATACGAACAGGAGAGGGTCATCCGCAGCCTCGGCCACACGTCGGTGGTATCCGGTCAGGACGGCGATACGCTTTTCGGCGGGCTGGCATCTCTCTGGATGGGTTCGCTCTTGTTAAAGAATCCGGCGCAGGGACTCGCGCTCTGGCGGAAATGGCGCTCGATGATACCCTTCTCCGCCCTCGCAAGCGCCGCGTTCATTTTTCTCTCGCCGCTGACCCGTAGGTTCGTCGAGAACTCTAGGAAAATGATGCGCTCAAGGGCTTCCTGGCTCAAGGTTGCGCCCCAGATCCCTCACTGGTACGCCACGGACGGAGCCAACTATGTTATCTATAAAAAACAGCATGAAATAGAAGAAGTCCTTAGTTTGCTCTTCCGATGGGTTCTTGAAAGAGCCGGTGTTCTCAAGCTTAACCACTATCTCCCTTATATAAATCTAGAGATGACGGATCTTATGGATGCGGTACCTACCTCCTTGATAATCCACGAGGGCTACAACAAATATCTTACCAGGCTGGCATACTCCGACGAACTCCCGAAGGAAGTAATCTGGCACAGAGGCAAGCTAGGGTTTGTCGTGCCTCTTGATATATGGGTCAACGGTCCATTCAAGAAGGAGATTGAAGAGTGCGTTTTCAGCTCGACGAAGCTCGGCGAAATAGTCGATCTTGCCGAGCTTGAATCCCGCTTCGATGAACTCAAGCCCATGCTTCGCTGGCGGTTGTATTCGACTGCAAGATTTCTCGATTTGTTCTAAAACTCACATATCTCTATTTTTGTCCTCAGGGTAGATGCAATGGGTGAAAATGAATAGGCATAGAATCCGCAGCTTCCTTCAAAAAACAATTCTGGGTGGGATCCCCAAGGTATTGCGATGCAATAACTTGGGGATAAAAAACCGGGGCTTTGGGGGCCCCGGCTCTTTGTGGTCTTTCTAGGGTCGGATGGTTA
The DNA here is from genome assembly GCA_012517375.1 of bacterium. Lineage (NCBI taxonomy): Bacteria > bacterium. The sequence continues at coordinate 4,112 of JAAYVC010000053.1, forward strand.
GGAAGTGCGTGTGTCCTCTGCATCGATCTGAAGCAAGTTGACTTTCAGATCAACTTTAAGTCTCACTACTCATAAGACGCAAAAGGAGGGAGTTTTGTTTACCCCACTATGGTCATTTATGCGGCTGAATCAGAAGCCTTTCATTGATCGTTGTTACAGGTTCATTGCCTACTGTTTCAACAACTGTAACCCACGGTATTGCAGAACGTTCTTGAGATACCAGCCAGACATCGTTCTTGCCGTAAAGGTTCTCCCAGGCTTTCTTGTCAAGAGGGATGAGCACCGGTTTGGGCGCTGATTCATCGGTGGAAGATACTTGGTTGAAGAGAACGCGCTCGATTTTTTCAAGAGGAACATCTCTATTTGCATCATGCGAAGCCGTCCGGACAAGATGATTCGAGTCAGAAGCGTCTTCGACAACGGCTAACCCTTCAGAGCCGAAAGAGACGGCATTAGCAAGGCCGAGCGGCGGGCCATAGATTTCCCTGGATTCGACAGTTTCTGCAACTTTTGTTTCGATGACCGGCTTGACGGCATGCGGTAGAACTGCAAAAAACGCAAGAGCGCAGGTTAATGCAGCGCCTACCAGAATGCCTCGCCACAATGCAGGTCTGCGCGCAGGTTTTGCCTGGCCAGCTATTCTTTCTTTGACTCCGGTAAAAAGGCCTGGCGGCACTTCAACAGGCGCGATTGATTCTGCAAGCTCTTTAATTTTTTTTATATCACTATACACTTTCATACAGCTTTTGCAGCTGCGCAGGTGGTTTTTTACCGCAAGTTTTTCCCCCTCGCTTAAATCCCCATCGGTGTAACGAGACAAAACTGTTTCAGACGGGTGTCGGTTCATCTAACCTCCATACTTCTTTTAATTTTTTCCTTAGAGCCATGCGTGAACGGTGAAGAAGCGATTTGGACGAGCCGGGGGTTATCTTCAGGATATCGGATATCTCTTCGTGGGAGAAGCCCTGAATATCGTGAAGGACGAATACGCCCCTGTAGCTAGGAGGAAGCGTCTCGACCGCCCGCTCCAGGGCGATGCGCGTATCATGATTTGTCTTCGGTGCGTGCAGGGATTCTGAGGTGTTCATCCAGTCTTCAAGCTCGACAGTTGGAACTCTCTTTCTGCGGGAGCGGTCTATGCAGTGATTCATCGTTATACGGTATATCCAGGTCGAAAGCTTGGAGCGTCCCGCGAACTTAGAAAGATTGTTGTAGACCTTCACGAATACTTCCTGCGTAGCGTCCTGTGCGTCGGTGCGGTTGCTAAGCATCCTGAAGCAGAGATTGTAAACCATCGGCGCGTGCTCCTTATAAATACGCTCAAGCTCCTTTTCGCGTTCTCTATCCCTCGCTTTATCGCTAACTTCTTTACCAACCCCTTGTTCGGTAAGAGAAAGGCTTAATCCTTCGCCAGCCATCATATCATTTTGACGCAGTTCCCGCACCGATGGTTTGCTCTTCATCTTTTTAGCAGGAAATGGTGTCACATGATTAATATAGTCACGATTTAGCCGATTGCAAGTACACTAGGCCCCACAAAAACATCTCAAAATCGTAGCACGAATCTTGGAATTCGTATACCGAAACCAGGTCAGGATTAATTCACCCCAACAGGTTGCCGCGCACCCCGTTGGGGACCCCGAACCAAGTCAGATTTAACTCTTTGCGGTCAGGAATCATGGTCGAATACTCCCCAAAGTAGCGGCTGGAAGCGCATGCGTTCGGCAGAATCGATTCCAGACCCGGGGTCCCTGAGAAATTGCGAAGCGATTTCTTGGGGTGGGAAAGCTGGTCAGAAGGTGGTCAAAAGATAGACAAAAGCTGGACAAATTCCCTGACGTGATTAGTCAGGATTCGAGAAATGGAGTCCCGTTTGATGAAAAGCGTCACGAACTCCAACGTCATTGCGAGGAGAAACGCCGAAGGCGTTAGGACGCGGCAATCTCATGGCAGTATCTTGATTTTACGGCGCAGAGGCGTTTGTTTTTAACTTTGTGCTATGAGA
>JAAYVC010000054.1 GCA_012517375.1 bacterium
CCTTCTTCCTGCACTGCAGGCCTTAAATCAAGATTCGGCTCCCATCCTTCTAGGTTATAATCCGCGAAAGAATCATTTGCTATCTCTTGATCCGTTACTGCACAATCCCCTACGTGAAGATCGGGTATTACGTAAAACGAGTAAGTAACGGGTTTTGTCCGGTCGCCAACATGATGAATAATTAAGCCAACCTCATCACTTTCGTGTTCGAGGCCTTCCTCAAGGCCGTACACCGTCCAATCACCTTCCCAATAAGTCCGCAAAGGCGATTCGACGATTAATCATGTATCCTCAGGTGATGCAGATTCCGCCGCCCATAATAAGGCGACAGAAAATGAAAAAACCATTGTAAGTTTTATTAGCCTTGTCATTGTTTCTCCTTTCTTTTATACTTTTCCTCTCAACGTTTGATACCCTCTCGCAAGAACTACCTCTTTTCTTTACCTATTTAAGTTTATACCCTACTCCGATTGCAGCTAAAGGTTCTTCTTGATAGCTCGTAAAATGCACACCACCGAAGACGCTCCAATTAGAGGTAGGGTGAACGGTCAAAAACACATCAATGCCGTCAAACATTATTATTGATTCTATGGATGCCCTTGCTCCCAGTGTAATAAATTCTCTTTGCCCGATTCCTAAAAGCAATGTCGGAGCTATCGTAGGGTAAGTATAGTGTGTTAGTTCTATTCGAAGAGCCGGAGTTATAAATTTGAGCGGCAATGCGCCCTGTACCCCTATCGCTACATTTCCCGCAGCGCCGAAACCTGAAGAATCAAAAGGCACTTCTTTTCCGTAGCATAGACCGGCACGTCCGTTAAGACCTAAGTACTCGTTAAAACCGTATCTTGCCTCACAATCAACTCTTCCACCGACACAATACGAAGGCGGATCACCGGGTTGAAGAAAGCTCGTTGCCGCCAGTCCTGCATCCATGTGGAAGCCCTTTTCAATCCTTGCCGTCCCGTAAAACGGCGAAACGCAGCCCGTAACACCAAGAATGATACACAAGGACAAGAGCGCGAGGGCTATCTTTTTTCCGTACTTCATATACTCCTCCTTCCGGAGTTGAATCGTTATCTTCAATTTATTTGATGGTCGCTCCATCAGCCCCAAGCGAAACATCCTGCTTTGCACAAATAATACATTTTTTTTTTTTTCGTTTGTCAAGCATTAGGCCACAAATCGTGATTGCCAGGCAGTGGTATCCACGGAAGGTGAAGTCTGTAAAGCCCTTTAGCAGCATGTTGCAGCTCCGCTTTTTCAGCCGTATTCGAAAGATCACCGCCGATAATCGCAAAAACTGCTTCGCCGTTCTCTACTCCAGAGCCCAGGTTTGCATCATAGTAAGTATTTATCAGATTGGTCGCGGCAATTAAGTGATTCCATGGATACGATCCCGGACCGTTAACGTCAACGCCGTCTGATGTGTCAGGGGCATAACCTGGCTCGTCGTAATCATCTTTTCCAATTATGCCTCCGATGTGAATATCATTCATGAAGAAAAATGTATAGGCAAGATGATTATTGCCTGTTTTATTTACTTCGTGAATCCGAAACAGACAACCCGTTCCTGGATCAGGGTCTGAAATATGGATCCTATCGCCTCTCCAGAGTGTACAGCAGTTCGGGTCTTCCGTATTGCCGAGAGAGTCTTCAGGCGGAATCCCGTCTGCGGCAAAACATATTCCTGCTATCAGTAACGAGAAGAAAAATATCATTCTCTTCCCTTTTCGTCTATTGTCTACAGCTTGTTTCATTGGTCCCTCTTTATGTTTATGAGTTTTTAGAAGTTTGCCCTCAGCAAAGTGACCTCCATTCTTGTTCCAGTTCTGTTGCTACGCGAAGTTTCGATTTCGTTTAAGGAGTTTTGCATTGCGTACTCAGTCCACGAAGGCCGATATTCCAAACCTTCATCTATTTGTTCAATCCTTGGAATACTCAGATTGTACCCCAGAACGGCTCCAATTGCAGGGAGCGTGGAACCTGCAAGAATACTCACTGCCAGCCACGGATTATCATCACCGCCATATGGGTTGCCGTCTGGACCGTAAAGCCATGGAATTCCACCTAAGATAAGAGTCGTCTGCGTTATCGCAAAGCTCAGGATATCGCCCGCAATAGCGCCCAGTGCGGCATATCGCCAGTCGCCGCCTGGCTGTAGACGATTGCACAAGATGATGCCGCCTGCAGCTGATCCCAGAGGCACCCCAAGATAACTCCATGCCGAAATGGATATACTGCGACTACTGGAATAGTTACCTGTTATGCCATACTCTAATACGTTCAAGACCGGACCCTTTCCATTTCCTCCCCAGGCAAGAGACGCAAGGCTGGCAAGAGGGCCGACTACAAATCCAAGGCCCCATGCGCCTGCGCCCTCTATTAGCCATGCCGGGATTCCGATGCCTGTAAGACAGCAGCCTTTAGGTCGCTTTAAGACTTGAGCAAGAGAATCCTTCCGTATAGGTTTCAGCCTGAGATCGGGAAGGTTTTCGAGATCTCCTTGTTTCCTTGAATCATATCCAAGATTCAAACCAAGGCTGAATCCCCATCTTGGAAGACCGTTGGTGCCTGTCCAGGAAGAGCCCTGCGGAATGCTGTCAGGGGTCTGAGGTACGATTCCTGCGCGAAGTTTCAAGTTCGTTGAAAGCACAAAATTGCCGAACGTTGCTAAAGGTAAGTCCATGCCTATATGACCCTGGATGCCGCTTCCGTGAGTGAAGATCGAAAAGGTGTCAATATCTAGACTGTCGTTAGTGAGTATCGCCTCGCCGTGAAGTCGGTTCCACACCTCCTCAACGCCAAGGTAGATATCTGCCTTTCCACCCTTCAGCCTGAACGCATGTCCAAACTCGCCACCGACGCTTGCTTCCTCACCTATCCACTTTGTATGTCCTGATGAGACGCTGAACCAGGACGTATCAGTGAATCTTATGTTTGGTTCGCCATTGCGAATGAAGTCCTGGCCGTACGAACCAATGGCTCTAAGTTCCCAGCCTCCAAAAGCCTCGATACCTGCCTTTGCAGAAAGGCCGTGGGACAAATAGTATGCGCCGTATGGATTCGAAAGGGCGTCAACGGATGAAAAGTGCCAGTAATCTTGACCCTTGGTTAAAAACCCAGGCTCGTAACCAAGAGATGCCATAAAACGGACTTGGTTTCGAATACCTGAATTGGAATTATCATCTTGATTTGAAAAGTCGGAAGCCAAGACAAATGATATAACAGACGAGAATATTATTGCTGTCTTGATTATGATCTTTTTTAACATCTTCTCTCCTTGCCTATTTTCAAAGAAACGTTCTACTGAGTATTTTGATGGTCGCTCCATCAGCCCCAAGCGAAACATCCTGTTTTGCACAAATAATACATTTTTTTTTTTCGTTTGTCAAGCGTTAGTCAGTGTAGAATTACCCTGTAGTGGTTTGCTTCGGTCGCTCACGGCTCTTACATAAAAACTTCCGCCCATGCGCCTCCCAGGCGCTAGCTTAAATTCTGTGGAAATCTGCCGAACGCCTGCGCTTCCAGCGCACGTTCGGTCAATGCGCCCCTGGCGCTAAGTCGCCAATGACTCCCCAAAATGAAAGCAACGGTCATTGCGAGACGGCTCCGAGCCGGCGAAGCAATCGTATTGATCGTTGAGACACGTATTCAAAAAGGGAAATCCCCCCTCTCCTCTTCATAAAGGGCGGCGTCATCGAAGAAAAGCAACATATTCTATCGAGATTTAGGGGTGGGGAAGGGATATGTGGTACGGGCGGGTTGACGCATGGAAAATTTGTCATACAATACTAAAATGGAAAGAATCTACTGTAGCGAACTGAGTCTTGAGATGGTCGACGAGGAGGTCAGGTTGTGCGGCTGGGTGCACCGGCTGCGCGACCTTGGCGGCATAACGTTCATGCAGTTCAGGGACCGCTCAGGCCTCGTACAGGTCATTGCCGACCCCAAAAAGGTCAGGCAAGCTTCGGACATTCACGCAGAGGACGTAGTTGAGATTCGCGGAACCGTCCGCTCAAGACCGCCCGAACAGGTAGATTCGCGTCTCGGCTCAGGCCATGTGGAGGTTGAGGCCGATTCAATCAAGATTCTTAACCGGGCGCGCGACCTGCCCTTCAGCGTAGAACGCGAGGAGCTTCTGCCTGCGGAGGAGATGAGGCTTCGCTACAGGTACCTTGACCTGAGAAGACCCTCCATGACCGCAAACATCGGCCTCAGGCACAAGATGATGCAGATAGGCCGCAACTATCTCTCCTCTAGAGGCTTCTGGGAGATTGAAACACCCATTCTGGCCAAGTCGACGCCCGAGGGCGCAAGGGACTTTCTCGTTCCCTCAAGGACGATGAAGGGAACGTTCTACGCGCTTCCTCAGTCGCCGCAGCTTTACAAGCAAATACTCATGGTTTCGGGTATGGACCGCTACTTCCAGTTCGCCAGGTGTCTGAGGGACGAGGACTTACGCGCAGACCGCCAGCCCGAACACACCCAGGTCGATATCGAGTGCTCGTTTGCGGAGGAAAAGGATATCCAGACTCTAGTCGAGGGGCTCTTCCACCTCTGGATTAAGGAGATAAAGGGTGAGTTCCTCGAAACCCCCTTTCCAAGGATGAGCTATGCCGAGTGCATGGAGCGTTTCGGGTCCGATAAACCGGATTTGAGAAATCCAATCCAGCTATTGACGGTAACCGACCGGTTCCGCGGTTCCGAGTTCCGGATATTCGCAAGCATAGTCGAGCAGGCAGGGACGGTGCGTGCGATAAGGCTCAAGGAAGCGGCAAACTGGTCGAGAAAGGATGTAGACTCCCTTGCCGAAGAGGTTAAGCCCTTCGGATTTCCGGGCGTTGCCTGGGTGCGCAAAACGGGTGCAGAGCTTTCGGGAACGCTCTCCAAGTTCATGAATACGAATGAGTTAGCAGAAGGGGAACTCTATCTTGCACTTGCGGGAACCGATTTAAGGGTTTTAAACCAGGCGATGTCGAGGCTGAGGGATGTCTGCGGGCGTATTGCCGGAGTCGTGGATGAATCGAAATACGCTTTCTTGTGGGTAACGGACTTCCCAATGTTCGAGATGGACCCGATTACAGGTCAGATAGCCCCCGCTCACCATATCTTCACCTCGCCTCAGGTGACCGATCTGCAGCTTCTGGATTCCGAACCATTGAAGGTCAAAGGCAGGCTCTTTGACCTTGTTCTGAACGGAACCGAACTCGGCTCAGGATCCGTTCGCTGCCACTCCCGCGAGCTTCAGGAAAAACTTCTCAAAATCGCAGGCATCGAACCGAGGTATTTCGACTTCTTCCTGGCGGCTCTTGAATCGGGTGCGCCGCCGCATGCAGGGATCGGGATGGGATTCGACCGCATAGTGGCTATTTTTGCAGGTTTAGAAAGCATAAGAGAAGTAATAGCCTTTCCGAAAACGACCTCCGGCCAGGGACTAATGGAGGGTCAGCCCGCCAGTGTCGCCTGCTTCCAGCTCGATGAGCTGGGTCTGAAATTCGTTAAAAAGGAGGAACAAGGATGATAAAAAGCGACCATACCTTTGTCATCATCCCGGAGGGCACAAAAGAACCCCGGCGGATCTTCCTCTCAAAAAGATTCTTAAACATCATTCTTTACATCACGCTTTTCCTCCTGGGCGCGGGCTGTGTCAGGCTCGTTATATACGCGAAGGAGCTCATAGAATTGCGCAGGGTGGCAGGACCTATCCTTCAGGAAAACAAGGACCTTCACCAGCGAAACAAAGCCCTTATCGCCCAGCGCAACGCAATAAAGTACTCGAAGGACAGCCTTCTTAATGAGATTGAGACCGAGCGCGTCGCTCACGCCAAAAGGCTTTCCGAAGTAACCGACGAACTCGAAAGGCTTGAGAATTTCGTTACCGACCTCAAGATACTTGCCGGATACAAGCTCAACAAATCCGATGCTGAAAAACTCAAGGGCCACGACATCGGTCAGAACGACAAGAACGCCGGAGAGGGAGGACCCCTTATATCGCCAGAGTCGTACATGGAAGGAATTGCCTCGAATCCTCAGGACAGTCTCAAGCTTTCCATAGACAACGACGCCCAGGTTCTTGCCGATCGCTTGCGCGACAAGCGCGACGCACTGAAGGATTTAAGGAACTTCCTGGAACGCAAAGCGACTCTTCTTGAGGGCAGACCTGTAGGCTGGCCGGTTGTCGGGGTTGTAACATCGGAGTTCGGACCCCGCAACGGAGAGTTTCATCCGGGATTCGACATAGCCAACGTTATAGGTACCCCAGTGTTCGCAACCGGAGACGGCGTAGTAACCTTCAAGGGATACGTAGGTTCCTACGGAAACATGATAGAGGTAGATCACGGAAAAGGATTCACCACCCTTTACGCCCACCTTTCCCGCTACGAGATTGCGACAGGAGACAGGGTGGAGCGCGGAGACGTTATCGGCTATATCGGCAACACTGGACGAACAACCGGTCCTCACCTGCACTACGAGGTTCACGTCAACGGCGTCCCGGTCAACCCGCGTCCCTACATAGAAAAGACGCCCGAGTAGGAGAGCTTTCTTCAGGAAAGGATAACTTGAAACCGGTCGTCGAATCTATCAGGCGGATATTTATGTCAGAATCAGAAATGCGTAAAAGAACTCTCCGGAATAATGTAAGTTATTCGCCAGCATCTGAATATGATTTCCCAGATAGATGTAAGCCGCTTCTAAAGGCAGGACAGCCATGATTCTCGTTTCCGCATGCCTGCTCGGCGCAAGAACAAGGTACGATGCAGGCAAGCTCAGCGTTCCCGATACGCTAAAAAAGCTCATCGAAAGCGGCGAATGCATTGTTCCCGTATGTCCGGAGCAGCTTGGCGGCCTGGCTACACCCAGGTGCAGGAGCGCCGTTCACTGGAAAGGCGATTGTCCTACAGTCATTAACGAGATGGGCAGGGACGTAACAGAGGAGTTCCTTAAGGGCGCTGCAGAGGCTTTGAGGATAGCGGAAACCCTTGGCATACGCAGGGCGATATTCAAATCCCGTTCCCCATCATGCGGGAAGGATGGGGTCGCCGCACGACTCCTCAACGAGCAGGGGATTGAAGTCGATATAATCGACGCGGAGAAAGAATAGCTTTCCTTGGCTGGCCGAAGCCTACACTCTATCCGTAAATTCGATAATTATACAGGCTTTCAAGTGTAATCAGGGATTGCGCCAGAGTCCTTCCCCTTATGCGCACAGCAAATTTTGGCGTTTTGTCTATTTTTCGTGCTTGAGAACCCTTATTTCGGTCTCCGAGGGCAGGGTATCAGCCGTAACCTCGGTGAAAGCAGAATCCAGGGTTTTCACGTTTGTCTTTCCTTTTAGAAACTCATCCACTCCTGCAACCGGGAAATCTAAAACGTCGGTCTTGTAGTGCATTGGAATAACTACGCGCGGCTTGATTTGATTCACAACCTGTGCGGCTTCCTTTGCGTCTATCGTATAGTATCCTCCGACAGGGATGAGGAGCACGTCGATACGACCGATCTCCTTTATTTGTGATTCGCTAAGAACGTGGCCAAGGTCGCCCATGTGGCAGATTCTCAAACCTTCCGCTTCAATAACGAAGATTATATTCCTGCCTCGTTTTGAACCGCTTGCTTCGTCGTGAAAGGTATCAATGCCGCAAATCCTGAAGCCCGCTTCTTCGGTCACTTTGCTCTCTCGAACCACTCTCCCTATAGGTTTTGGAAGGGATGAAACGCCGTCGTGATCAGGGTGCGAGTGGCTTACGGTGATTACGTCGGCCGTTGCCTCGATTGGGCCGTAGCGCAATGTGCCCGCATAAGAGCCTGAATTGTACGGGTCGGTCAAAAGCTTCCGTCCGTTCGAAGTCTCAAGTAAAAAAGCGGAGTGTCCAAGCCAGCGTATCTTCATGGAGCCCTCCTTTGCGGTTATTCCGCGGGAACTACAAGAACGCGTTTTTTGGTCTTTGAGACGTGCTCGAACTTGACAACGCCGTCTGCAAGGGCAAAGAGCGTATCGTCGGACGCGCGGCCTACGTTGCGGCCCGGCATTATCTTAGTTCCGCGCTGGCGGATGATAATCTCGCCTGTTTTTACGGTCTGTGAGGCGTAGCGCTTTACGCCGAGTCTTCTTCCGGCGCTGTCGCGGTTGTTCTTTGCAACACCGCCGCCTTTTTTATGAGCCATAAAATTCCTCCTAAAAACAATTCATTGCTCAGGGTAACTGGGTATTTTATTCACGAATCCCCTAAAGTCAAACAGGCGCATTGCCTCACGAGAAATCCACCTGAACGCGACTGCGGTTATCATGTAATTTGATGCAACTTTTTTTGGCTTGCGGCAGTTTTGTTATGAAGCCCAGGCAATCCAAGATACTATCGGTGGTATAAAAAGAGCAACTTTCAGTCACAATAATTGACAAGGTTTGGAGTTTTGATATAATTTTTTTGTTAGAAAAAGATAAAGGGCTTCTGAGAGGGAAAATAGTAAGATGTTAGGAGAAAGAGATATGGAAAAAAGAGATGGAGAGAGAATCTTCTCTAGAGAATGTGTTATACTGCGCCCCTCAGAGACTGGACACGAGGGTAGTTTAGAGGTAGACTCAAGCGTCTAGCCAAGGAGCGAAGATGAAGCGCAGTAATTGGACGACGGAGGAGAAGCTGGCGGTGGTACTTGAAGGATTGAACGGCAGGAAGTCGGTGACGGAGATATGCCGGGAACATCAGATATCGCAGACACTATATTACCGGTGGCGC
>JAAYVC010000055.1 GCA_012517375.1 bacterium
GCGCCACCGGTAATATAGTGTCTGCGATATCTGATGTTCCCGGCATATCTCCGTCACCGACTTCCTGCCGTTCAATCCTTCAAGTACCACCGCCAGCTTCTCCTCCGTCGTCCAATTACTGCGCTTCATCTTCGCTCCTTGCTTTATCCTCATTCTACCCCTACACACTCACCGTGTCCACTCTCTGAAGGGCGCAGTATATCCTTGTGCTCTGCCGCACAAGAGAGATGATACAGTTTCTCCCATGCCCACGGAGAATCGTCGGGTTCCTTTGCACATTTATCGGCTAATTCTCGATGAAGGTTTTTATCGAGATCATCGTCAATTGAATTGTGTGTCGACTTTGCTGTTTTCTTGATCAAAAAAGCCCAGAAGCTGCTATGGAAAAAGGTCAAAAGGCTTGAAGATTCTTCACGAAAGTAGTGGGACATTAAGTGTTGGAATCTATCCAGGGCTTTTGGATCAGACCACTTTTTAATCCAGTCAAGATCAATGGGTTTGCGTAAACGTGCGACAAGACCGACGAAGTGTTTTAAATCATAGTCTGGATTGATCTGATTCCAATAACTATGATATTGGTTCTCTATGTTCTTATCATATGGAGGCGTATCTTTTAGTATTTCTTCTATTTCTTCCTTTGCAGACTTACCTTCCAGATGCCGCAATAGATATCTTAAAGCCAGAGGATGTCCTTCAGACAATCGATAAATCTCGTCCTCAAATCCTGACAAGGAATTGTCCATGCCCATTTTTTTTATAATGTCATTAAAATTTCCCCTGCTTAATTCTTGAATCTCTACTCGGCGATCAGGTTGGCCAATCTCATTTTGCACTCTGGGAGGTAATTTCGCAAGTTGCTCCGTTTGTGTGCCAAGAATGAAGAATATCCCTTCAGAGATTAATTCAGGGTTAGGTAGGTCGGACAGCATGCTGATTTGCGGATCCTGCTCTCGTTCGATATGATCCAATCCGTCCACGAGGATCAGAGTTTTGATCTTCGTTTTTTGCCAATCTGCGTGAAGAAGTTCTATCTGCCTGTGGAAGATATTCTGCAGTTTTGAGCGGTCTATTTCGTAACTTTTTTCTACCTTGAATCCGGCTTTGTCCAGCGCTAGCTTAATATCATGCAAGAAATTAGTCGATTCCCCGCGCAATGATGAAGGGTAATCTGGGACATAAGCGTAATACTCAATTATTCTTGCTTCTTCGATTGTGGGCAGGGTCTCTGATAAAAGGGTGGATTTCCCGGACCCCGGTGTTCCCATTAGAGCAATGTAACCTCCAGGGTTTTTGAAAACAGCTTCTTTAAGACTTGTGACTGTCTCATCAATTGGAACGTAGCTTTCCTTGTCAACTGGATACTTGTGGGGATGTTTGAATTCGTAGATATCCTCCAATCCTAATAATTTAAGAAATTCCAGACGTGTTAACTCAACAATTTTTTTAGAATCGGCAGCAAGATCGAATAAGACTTTGGCGATTCGCTCAATGAAATTTGTTTCAGAAGCGGAGAGCTTGAATCCAAATTCTAATTCACAATCCCTGGAGAACTCCTCAAATTCCTTCTCGTTTAGCCCGGTAGACTCTCTTAATTTCTCCAGTGCAGGCTTCCATTATTCAGGAATGCATGAGATGCCGGATTCCTTGATTATCTCCCAGCATTGCTTAAGAAAGGCGGCAAAAGATTTTTGCTTGGATTTATCTACGGAGGGATTCGAAAATACTTTGTCTAGTGTCGATGGATAATTGTTGGTTACTAAATGAACCACTATTCGTTTCGTTGGATTCAATTCTCGGAGCTGTCTTTGACCATCTGCTAATTGCTTAATCAAACTTGGTCTTTTCCCTGTTTTTACCAATTCTCGAAAAGTAAATGGTTTAGGATATTCGCTCCATTTAACTTGATAAGCATCTATTCGATTGTCCGAAACAATCTGGAGATCATCGACTCTCCCCGCATCAGGATCATTTACTCTTATCGAGTCAAAGGTTCTTAACTCTTCAAGGATTTTCGAGGTCGATACTCGATATTGATTTGAAAAGCCTATAGCTGCATGTCTTTCACCTTCTGCGGGAGGCGTGTTATACATTTCAATACCTCTTACTTGAATTTAATGACCTGTTTTAAAAACCCCAAACATAACTTGATAAGATTACTCCCTGGAACAAAGATGTCAATTCCCTGGTCCCTCTTGGGTAATTTAATATGGTATCTGTGGGATCACCTTGATGAGTTCTCAGAATTTAGTATATCAAGTGGATGAGTTATGAACCATCGGTCATCGGAGATACGGATGCATATCTACGCACAATAAGGGGCTGCTCCCAGGGTAGATTTTCCAGATGTGTATCAAATGCCCCTTTTTGACCCAATCCTTACTAAGGTTTTTCGTTAACTGAAGCATATCCTCATCTTACGTGTTTTCGCCTGAATTGTTCCCTTTGGCTCTTAGGATCAAAACAGCTCTCGCAGCTACACGAAACTAGGTCTTTTTCAGGCAAAATGAGCTGATGACACCATCATAAAGGGCAAGTTTAGCCTCAAAGATGGAGGTTGATATATCCTTTATGAAACGGCTTACTTTAGCGTGCGAAGTCGGAATCTTACTTCCCTATACTTCAAGGAAGAAGGAAGATTGAAATGATTCCCCAGTTCTTTTTGGAGGAGGGGAGAAAGAAGAAGAGAGAGGAGAGAGAGGGAGAGAAGAGAGGGGGATCCTGAACTGGGTTGAAAATGCAATCCTGGGCTTCTGGAGGGGTTCCAGGGGCATTGTGGAGGGAGAACAAACAAAAAAGTGATTGCAACAGATGCACAAAACCCAAAATACTGCCTGTAGTATCCTAACATATCACAATAAAGTCACTTGGACTTGACAAACTTATTTGTTTTACTTATACTAGGTTAGAGGTTTGAATGGGAGCTAGTTGCAACAAGGAATATAGGATATTTTCAAGGGAGATAGTGCTGAATTCAATCCAGGGGGATTGCTTCCCCCAGAATGTATTGTGAAGTAACGGTATAGCCCATCGATCCTGAAGGAGGCCTTTTTGAGGAGGGGCTTAGACAAGAAAGGTCTAGGCTAGCGTAAAGAGAATAATAGAGGCCGATTTTAGGAGGATTGATGTTAAACATCATGTTGACGGCGATGCTTCTGATAGGAGCATCAGGAGATAAGGACGGGCTTAGTTTTCAGGCATGTGTGGGATATGAACCTTCCGTGCTCTACAGAGGGAAGGAATTCAAGGGTTTTACAAATGCCCCTGCGGGCGCTTATCCAGACCCATCCTTAGTTCTTTACTTGAATCACACAGTAAGAGGCAAAATAGGCGTGGAAATATCCAATTTGATAATCATCCGAGCCATAGGAGGATTTTCCTACTCAGACCTGCCTAACACTTCTCCGCTTGTGTTTTTTCCATCTGATTCAACAGGAAGGTATTATTGTCTAAGCACGAATATGACCCTTAGTGCAATCAGCGTGGGAGGAGAGATTGGTATCCCCTTGAAAGCGCTTTCAAAGAGTTATACATACAACGGAGGGGATATATACGTTGGATCAGAAGGGGTATGGGGTGATTCTTACGGAGAAGAACACTGGATATGGTATGACAACCTGAATGAACCACAGAACTTGAAAAATTTCTACTACGTCAGCGATTTGAAAGGGATAGTGGGACATCTGGGCATTTCCTTTCCAGTCGTCAGCTTTGGAGGATTTTCGTTTCAGATGCATTGCCTTCTCAAAGGAGGGGTCTTAAGGGAAAGTGCAATGAACACCTATGATAAACCGGAGGAAGCTTCTCTCAGGCAGATGAGAATTCTTCCGACGTGGGGAGTTGCACTCGGGTTAACCTTCGACTATAAAGGAGGAAAATAATGAAGGGAAAAACCTCAATCGTTGTGTCACTGTTAGTCAGTGCTTTTTCGTTATCGCAGGCTGCCAATCCAGGTCCGTATCCAATAATCTTTATTCATGGACAACAGCAAACAGCTACGTGTGCTTCTGGCTGGCTTACATGGGATGATGAGGAATCAGTGATGCGTCAACTCGTTCCCCTATCCGGGCTAGGTTACAACAACTACACCTACGGCACACCAAAGAATTGTGACGTATCGTCAGTATTAACATCGACAGGAGGAGATCCACTCAAGGTATATAGCTTTTCTTACTACAACCCCGATGCTTCTCAGGGAGTCATTGGGGACAATTACTATTCGTCTGCAACCCTAGATCCCAAAGCCTCGAACTACCAAGCAGATTATAACACATCAGCGGCCAATGCTGAGTGGGCACAAAACCTTGCGACTTTCATAAATAAAGTTCTCACTGCCACAGGCGCATCCAGGGTAAATCTTGTTTGTCATTCAATGGGTGGGTTGGTTGTGAGAGATGCGATCACCTTCTACGGATGCGACGAAAAAGTTTTCAAAGTAATGATGATTGGAACCCCTAAT
This sequence comes from bacterium, assembly GCA_012517375.1. NCBI lineage: Bacteria > bacterium. The sequence goes on from JAAYVC010000055.1 coordinate 4,457, forward strand.
CACGGTTTTACGGAACCCAAGTGGGTGGAGGCGATTTACGCTCTATTCGCTGATTATCCTACCTGGCAAAAACACGGCGAACTATTAGAAATGGCTTTGAATTCAGATTGGATTTTGGAGACCGTCAAATTCACCAGCACCTCAAGTAGTGGTTCAAAATTATGGGTCGATTGGCTCTATGATGCTGATAAAGGCACAATCTGGCCTAGTAATTACTGGTGGTCCGATCCCCCATTCTACGGGACCATTGCAGGAACGAGGCCTCGCATTTATACGGTTCTTTTTGCCTCTAACGACGGTGTTGTTGCCAGAAAATCAGTCGAGCTGGATTACTCGCAATTCAACAGGACTTATTTCAAATTCCATTACAAAGGTTCCAACGATCAGCCCTGGGAAGCTCTACCGACTTGCCAGCAAGTAAAGGAAGAGGTCAAAAAGTGGATATTCAACTACAACGTTCCTCCGGAGATTACCCGTGTGGACTGGACCAAATCTGCGAGTGCCATGGCAGCTATGAGTCTACTTTCCAAGAAACCACGTTGGAATGCTCAGGTTTATTTCAAGTATAAGGAAACATCCGGCTGGACTTTTGATAAGTATAAATTCTGGCGCAGAAGAACTGATAAAGAATGGGGCAGGCCCCTTGATGGAGGAGGAAGCTTCAAACAGCAGAGGAAGATTGATCCCAAGAATTTTCAGGGCATAAAGAAAGCATACCCAAGCGAAACATGGTATTGGAAAGTTGAAGTCCTTCACCATTATGATACCGATCCTCAATACTCTCTTTCTTCCGAACCGTTTCACTCGACCAGCCCAGCTGCATCGCCATCACCACCTCCACCATCGTGTCCAATCCTATATTCCTTTATAGGCAGAGACGACACTACAAGCGAGTATTGCTATCTACAGAATAATACCTTGCTTCCACGTTCTCAGTTTACAAGCGACACCGCGATTGACAATATTGTTCTTTCTTATCCACCTCCTCCTGAAAATGGCAACTACTACCTTTACGTGGCAGAGGAAAATACAGCTGTTTCTTACTTCACTGATGCAAGACTATATGCAGTAGATCATCCTATTGGAACTCAGGTCGCAACTTCAGCCCTGGGCGGAGTCTATGTTTATTCAAATGTTCTCGAACCCAATCAATTCTACAAGGATACAATAGTATGGTTACCAGATTCATTAGACACGCTCAGACAGTATGTATATCCCATCGATCTACTGGATCAAATCGGAGATATTGACACATCTATCATTACGGCCAATAGCCTGGATACTTTTTATGTGAGCTTTCCTCCGGTAGAGTGGAGCAACACAGGACTTTTGATGAGCACAGGTATCAGCCCTTCCCAGCAGATCTCACCGGTTAAAAACTACTACTTCAGTGTCTGTGTTCCAAGTGGAGATACGGGCTGGAGTCCAATACCCGGAGGTGAGGCCCTTGCCCGTCACAGCACATCGGACTGGATTATTGATGTCAGTTCTTCATTTATGAATGCTGATACCGAATCCATGACTTTCAAGATCATCTGTAATGCAAATTCGATAGGCTACCTCGATCGGGTCGCTCTTGTCAAGATTGAGCCCTCGGGCTGGAGCATGACTGAATCTCAAATAAACAATGCGATATATTGGGAACAGAGACAGGGTGTTCCTGTTGGAACGAATATCTCAGATCTCATTTTGCATGGAAGTTCCCCTCTCCTTCGTGCAAATGAACAGTTCGCACTTTCCTATACGGCTGTTCCTCAGGATACGATGGATACTACAATGACCAGAGATTTCGTCTTCAAAACTCGCGGAAGATACACTTATCAAGTATTATCCCCAGGCATAGAAGATCGCGGCGAGCTTCCAAAAGAATATAAGTTCTCCATCAAAGATCTGTTGATATCACCCGCCCAGAATGTCGGAATCTCTTATCAGCTTCCACAGTCAGGAAAAACCACAATCACCGTGATGGACGTGACAGGCCGTAGAATGGCAGTTCTGGTTAACGGTAAGCAGGAAGCTGGCTACTACACGGTCAATTGGGATGGAAAAGACCAATATGGCGAGAAACTGAGATCAGGCGTGTATTTTGTCAGGATTTCCTCCGGCAAATACTCTAACAGCACCAAGGTAGTCATGCTTAGATAAAGCTATTAATATCTCAGGAGGGCGAGCAAGCTTGCCCTCCTGAGATTCGCTTCAAGGAGGTTACGTGAAGAAAACAATGTTATTCTTGACTTGCCTGATCGTTCAGGCCTTTGCGGCTAGCCCCATGGTGATTTGGCAGAAAGCCCTGGATTACGGGTCCAATGATAAGATACACGGAATGGCCATGGATTGGCCAGGCTATCTCTGCTATACGGGTGAATCGAAGGATGACAGCTCGAGATTAATCGTGGCAAAGATTACGACGGAGGGAGATACGGTATGGCGCAAAACCTATCCAGAAGGTTCAAATGCCATTGGCTATGATCTTCATGTTTTCTCTAATCACAAGATAGCCGTTGTGGGAACTGAGGCCTCCACAGGGAATTCCCGCTCCTTATCCTTGCGCTATGATTTAAACGGGGAGTTAATAAAAGCGTTGTCAACTCCAGCTTATGCCATTGACGGCCCGCCCGTGATAGCTGCAAGGAATGAGGATTCTTGCTATATTGGTGTCTGGGGTGAGAACCTGTCAGGAAACGATACGAAAACGGCATTTTACTTGCTGAACGCCCTTGGAGGAGTTGTCCTGACCAACGGTTACTATTCCGGCTATACTCCTCTTAGCGGCATGGCGATTTGCTCATCAGGAGGCGTTTGCATAGGTCGCCCTCCGTGTTCCTGGGAAAAGATGAAGAATGACCTTACCGGACAGGGTTATCACGACTACGAGGAGACAGGCTTCGTTTTCAATGCGACGGGTGTGGCTATCAACGACCAGAATCAGGTGTATTTCTGCGGCGATGCGTTGAAAACTGTGAGGGATTTCTTCTTATTCAAGTGGGACACTTCAGGGAATTTCCTATGGACCGCTCACAAGGGCTACGACCTTGGCGGAGATGATTACTGCCTTGATATGAGCCTTGATTCTGCCTCTGATTGCTATCTTGCAGGATACCGGATAAAAGGCGAAGAAGAGGATGCTGCTCTTGTTAAGACCGATTCAGACGGCAACCTTCTCTGGAAGTGGGTGGATACGCTTCCAGGAAAGCAGGAGATAGAAGCAGTGGAGGTTGATCCTGAGGGATACATCTACCTTGCAGGTTCGGATAATGCGGGAACCAACTGGAACGCTTTTGTCATAAAGATTCGCCAGCCGCTCGAAATCTCGGGTGTCGTAAAGGATTCCACTGGGAAAGCGATGAAGAACTTCACCCTTTTAGTGTCAGGGGATACGACTCTCGAAGTGACTACCGACAACGAGGGCCGCTACAACCTTGTGATCTACAACGGAGGCAACTACACACTTAGACCCAAACAATCGGGTTGGGTATTCAATCCGGTGCAATACACATACTCACCTCTGGCTCATCGCATGGTTAACCAGGACTTTCTTAACGGTAAGTGGTCAGGGATTGAAGAACATCCTATTCCTTCACAGCTTACCCTGGATGTAGACGATGCAGGGATCAGGTTCTCTCTTCCTTCTTCTTCTTATATAAGACTTGTAGCCTATGATGTGTGTGGCAGACAGGCAGCGGTCTTAGCTCAAGGGACTTTTGGAGTGGGCAATTATACCGTCAAGAAACCAGAACTTGAGCAGGGTGTGTATTTTGTGAAACTTGATGCGAACAATGTTGCATTATGCAAGAAGCTGATATCCCTGAGATAAGGAGGTTCTATGAAAAGGAATTTGCTTCTAACTTTGATTTCAATGTTGGTAATCGTAAGCCTTTCGTGCGTTTCACCATTCTATGGCACAGCAAGAATTGAACCTGGTTGGCATATGAATTCTGGATTGGCTTTGACGACATTTATAGGTGGTGCTGTAGGAGAAATGCCCGGTTATTACATAGGAGGAAGAGGTGACTTTGAACTCATGTATGGGTTTAACAAGAACCTTCAGGCTCATATACGTGCTGGTTTAGGGTTAGGATTAACGCCACAGATTTCGGGAGGAGTTCATCCCTGGCCTGTGTCCCCACTTATTGATGGAGGAATCGGCTTACAAGGTTCTCTGCCAACTAAATTCCTCACGCCTGCATTAAGGCTGGAGTTTCTTACAAGAGGCCCCATTTCACCGACTTTACTTCTTGGGATAGGGAAAAAGGAAATCGTAATCCTGGGTGCCGATATAACTTGGATATTCTACAAACTGCTTCTCATGGAGGAAGGTGCGGTCAACGGACCTAATGGTTTTGTGGTTGTTCACTTTTCTCCTGCATGGAATATTGCGCTATCTTGCGGTATACCTTCAACTAAATGGGATTTACAATTCCCTCTTGTTTCTCTGGGGCTAGGTTATACTATCAAATAACTTAAAAGGAAGGAGATGAAAATGAAAAAACTTGCTTTGATTCCCATGGGAATCGCTTTAATCGGTTTGTGGACCGATCTTCATGCAGTGGATAAAGAAAGTGATAAAAGCAACGGCGATGCCGCAAATACTCAGGCTGTATTTTCATGGCAGACTTCCCCAACGACGGACGGGATAACTCACAGCGATATCGGGTATCCATACGCCGCTTTCATAGTCCATACAGTTGGTGATGTCTCAAAACTATACTGCGCCCCTCAGAGACTGGACACGAGGGTAGTTTAGAGGTAGACTCAAGCGTCTAGCCAAGGAGGCAAGATGAAGCGCAGTAACTGGACGACAGAGGAGAAGCTGGCGGTGGTACTTGAAGGATTGAACGGTAGGA
>JAAYVC010000056.1 GCA_012517375.1 bacterium
GATAAAGAACTTTGGCCGCAAGGCGGCAGATACCTTCCTCGTGATAGCTACTATCGAGGGCGGCTCAGGAGTAGTCTATGCTGATACCCTTACTTGGTCGCTTACCGCCGATACCGAGGATACGGTCTCCTTCAAGGAGTTCAAGCCCACGGATGCCGCCAACTACACCATTACCGTCTCAACCCTCATGACCCCCGACGAGTCCGACGAAGATGACGAGATGTCCAAAACCCTCTACGGCTCAGGTATAGTCGAGCCCGTAACACCTACCTCCCCCTCCGCCATCCAGCTTGAGATTACATCACTCTCCTCAGTCCGCTACACGTTACCCTCAGGCGAGCGTGGCACCCTTACCGTATACGACCCATCAGGCCGTCGTATCGAGAGCTACCGAATCCAGGGTGAGGGTCAAGTGGCGATGAAGTCGAGTCTCTCATCCGGCGTATACTTTGTGAAGCTGGAGGCAGGAAAGACGTCGGTGACAAGGAAGGCGGTGGTTTTGCGTTAATAACCCCCTCCTAGCGCTTCCTTGAAGCGCAATCCTCCCCACGAGGGGGGAGGGGTAAGAATAGGAAATCCCCCCTACCCCCCTTAATAAGGGGGGCTCCCTCACCCGGCTGAAGCCGACCTCTCCCGTTAGGAGAGGTTTTTCCTGCCCCCTCCCTTCGGGAGAGAGGAATCCATTGACACTATCTAAAAACCTCCAATCCTTTCATCCCACAAATCTGCTCCGCACGTTGCTCCTCAAGCGTCGTCATTTCATGTCGAGGGACCCCTCTTACTCGATGCCGAAATCATGCGCTTCCAGCCGCTCCCTCGCAATGACATTTTTATCTCAGTGTGTTAGACACCAGGGTCTGAAATCGATTCTGCCGAACTCATGCGCTTCCAGCGCTCGTTCGGCCAATGCGGCAACCAGCCGCTACTTTTGGGGAGTATTTGACCATAAAATGTGGCTACGTTTCTTTAATTCTGACTGCGATTTCAGTAGCCCTAAAAAAGATGGTATCATTCTTTAAAGTGAGCGAATGCAATCATCCTGATATCACTTAACTTATTCAGAATTCAGAAGTTAGAGATAAATGAACCTTGGCTTCCTGCCAGGGAGCTGCCCAGGGCAGTGCTACGTCGAGTTCGAGTCTTCCGATAGGCGTTCCGACCGCGACCCCGACTCCGTAACTTGCAAATAATGCATAGCTTGGGATCCAGGCTGCATCGAAAAGCGGGTAGATGGAAAAAGCCTCGGTACCCCACCTTAGCTCCTGCCTAGACCATACAAGACCAGCCGCCCTGAACTCCTCCTCCTGATAACCCCTTAAACTGCGGGCGCCTCCTAACGGTATAAGTTCAGTATTTATGAGAGTATCTGTTGAATAGACGAGCCCGGCGTTCGGGTTAACACTGATGCTGAAACGCCAGGGAAGAGAAATCGATATATTCAAGCTGCCTACGCTCTTAAGATAGGTCGAATTCTTGATGCTTCTGCGCTGCCCGCCTTTGATATCCAGGTTTATAATCCACGTTTTGATGCGAGTTGTAGCAAGATTTTTGGAAATCTCCAAGGAGTCTGAACGGTCAAGCTCGTAAGCGTAGCCGAGTAAGGTCTCGAAATTCTTGCGTTTTATGAACACACCCCCGCCTGCTTCAAGATGAAATGACGTAGTATCAAAACTTCTGAACGATGCGGACGCTTCCACGCCGAAAGGCAATAGAAGCGGATTGGGAACCCGGCTCAAAAAGGAAAAAAATAAACCATAGCGGGAAAGCCTGCGACCGGATAGAGAAAAAACCTCCCTCCAGCCAAGGACATTGGAAACATATACATCCGCTATTCCTGTAAGTCCTTCTTTGGAAGAATATCCCAGACCAGTGTTCAAACGAGACATGATTCTTTGCTCCCTTACATGGAAGTTAAGGGTAGCAAGCGAGTCGTCACCTAAAAGCTCCCAGTCGATAACTTCGCAGCCTTCATCATGAAGTGCTTTTTTGAGTAATTCTACTTCAGGACGGGAGAATCTAAAGTTACTAAAACCGGCAAGATAAGAAAGATACCGGGGCTTTGTATAGAAACTGCCTTTGAAACCGAGATTCGAGACCGTGACCAATTGGCCTGAATCGAGTTTTGTCTCAAGAATGAGAGTATCGGCTTTTAGGGTTGAATTATTAACAGACAAGGAAGCGAAGGCATAACCGCTGTCAATGAAAGGAGATAGTATTATTTCCGCAGTTCTATTCCAAAAAAAACTATCCGACTGAAAGACATACGAGGATTCAACAGCGATAATCTTGATCCATTGCGGATTAATTTCATTTGGAATTGTAAGACCTGAAAGTATCAGGGCATAAAGAGATAGGGTCGCCATTCCTCGGGTGTTGTACCGAAAGACTGCAGGATAAATGAGAAGTAATGCGGCTTCTTGGGTCTTCTTTTAAGCGCGATGCCTGCCTCGCTTGGTGTGCGGTTGCCCTTCCTTGAGTTACAGTCCTCGCAAGCGCAGACGAGGTTCTCCCAATCGTCCCTCCCTCCAGCCGTACGGGGGATAATGTGATCGAGCGTCATCCTCGCCGTTGATGTACCGCAATACTGACACGTATAGTTGTCGCGTCTCATAACATTGGATTTCGTCAAAGGGATTTCTCTGCGGTGAAATTTTACTATTCTGTTTAGTCGAAGAACCGAAGGTAAAGATATTGACTCGTTTACTGCGTGGATTTTTATTCCGTCTGCTGTTTCAATTATTTCGGCCTTCCCCATGTAGTATAGCACAACAGCTCGGCGCGCCTTGCAGATGCCTAACGGCTCATAGCTCCTGTTAAGAACTAGGACGCGGCTATCTAGTGCAGCTTCAACCCCCTAACAGTCTGTGATTCCGACAAGGAAGAGCTTCTTCTTAAGCTCGTCGCGAACCTTGGTTAGATATTCAATCTGCTGTCTTACTCGCGGGCCGTTGTTTGCAGGGTCAATTGAATTTGCCTTGTTGAGATAATTCTCAGCAGTACGGGCGTTTGCACATCCGGACTGCCATGCTTCCTTGGTTTTTTCGGTAACTGTACGGCCTGCCTTTCTTGCATATATCGCGCCCAAGAAATAGAGCGCATCCGGGTAGTTTGGATCTTTTGAAAGGATATAGCTGAACTCTTTTTCTGCAGCGCCTTCCTTGCCAGCGTTCATATAAACGACGCCGAGGTACACATGCGGAATAAGCTTGGTGGAATCGAGTTCGATAGCTTCTTTAAGCACGTTTTCTGCCATGGTATAGTTCTTCTGACACAGATAAGCGTTGGCAAGCTTGGTATAAATCTCAATCTTATCCGGACGCAGTTCTTTTGCCTTGCCGTAGGCTTCTGCCGCTTCCTTGCACATATCGAGTTTGACGTAAATATCACCGAGCTTTTCCTGCGCAAAAGGGTCATCAGGCTTGGCCTTGACGATTATAAGCTCCTGTTCTAGGGCTTCCTTGTACCGTTTAAGTCCAACGAGAAAGTCCACGTAGGCATTTCTTATGGCAAGGTTCTCGGGATTTACAGCTATACCTGCTTTGTAGACGGAATCAGCAGCTTCAACCCCGCCTGTTTGCTTGTAAACCTCTGCAAGCCCATGATAGAAATCAGATTCATTAGGAAACTTCTTTATGCCTTCATCATAATAAAACTTAGCAGAATCAAGGTATTCGGGCTGGCTGTAGCCTAGTTTAAGATAAACGCCTGAAAGTCCGAGTAATCCCTCAACACTGTCCGGATAAACCGTATAAATCTTGCGATACCAGTCCCCAGCTGACATTATATCACGTCTATCCTGATGTGTAACAGCAATCGCAACCATTGCTTTGTAGTAATTGGGATATTTTTCAAGCGACTTGTCGAATATAACTAACGCTGAATCATACATTTGCTTCTTATGCAAATCGACGCCGATGCTTAAAAACTGGTCGGCTTCAAACTTACGAACACTATCCGGAACCACGCCCTTGTCCTTATCCTTGTTGTTTTGACGCACTCCAAGGCAAGCAAGAGGAATCATAAATACTATTACTGCTAAGGCAGTAACTATCAGCTTCTTCATAGTACAAACCTCCATAAGATATTTATTTAGACCACGTTTACAAAAATGGAGCCGACGGGATTCGAACCCGTGACCTCTTGACTGCCAGTCAAGCGCGCTCCCAACTGCGCCACGGCCCCGCATACGTCTAGATATTGCGCTAATTCTAGGCGATTTAAGGGCTTTGTCAACTATAAATACCCTTAAAATGCCTTGCATTTTTGTGGGTACCCCGTCAAGTCAGGATTAACTCTTCGTAGCCACATTTTATGGTCAAATACTCCCCAAAAGTAGCGGCTGGAAGCCGCATTGGCCGAACGAGCGCTGGAAGCGCATGAGTTCGGCAGAATCGATTTCAGACCCTGGTGTCTAACACACTGAGATAAAAATGTCATTGCGAGGGAGCGGCTGGAAGCGCATGCATTCGGCATCGAGTAAGAGGGGTCCCTCGACATGAAATGACGACGCTTGGGGAGCAACGTGCGGAGCAGATTTGTGGGATGAAAGGATTGGAGGTTTTTAGATAGTGTCAATGAATTCCTCTCTCCCGAAGGGAGGGGGCAGGAAAAACCTCTCCTAACGGGAGAGGTCGGCTTCAGCCGGGTGAGGGAGCCCCCCTTATTAA
>JAAYVC010000057.1 GCA_012517375.1 bacterium
AATTGTTTACACAGGTTTCCTAAATAAAAAAATATCCGATTTGGATAGTTTAATTTGGAACCAGAAGATGATATCTAAGCTCCTTAATCCCAATTTAAATGAGATGTGTTTCGTGACAGGTCTGTTTTTAGATGCTTCACAAGCAGGTTGGTTTGAGTACGGTTATTTATATCAAACAGACGTTTATAATCATCTAACATTCCCAAGGTGGACTTTTGAGTATTTTTATACCCCTGATGATACTTTGTGGTTGACATGCTTACGCAGTTTGAAGGTCGATCTCATTGATGTTCGAAAATATTCACCTCAAACTACTGTTGATTCATTCATACTAATGGGTTGGGGTAATTGGGCAACACCTAGTGTATGGTATGGGCAGAAGATATACTGGGACGACATCCGGCTTACCGGTTACGCGGACTACGATGTCGGCGTTAAAGGTATACTTTCCGGCGACTCCGTATGGAAGAGCACTGCTTACACCCCAACTGCTCGTATAAAGAACTTTGGCCGCAAGGTAGCGGACAGCTTCCTCGTGATAGGCCAGATCGAGGGCGGCTCAGGAGTTGTCTATGCCGACACCCTTACCTGGTCGCTTACCGCCGACACCGAGGACACGGTATCCTTCAAGGAGTTCAAGCCTTCGGATGCAGCCAACTACACATTGACCGTCTCGACCGTCATGACCCCAGACGAGTCCGACGAGGATGATGTGATGTCCAAGACACTATACGGCTCCGGAATAGAGGAGCAGCCCATACCCCAGGCTTTGAATCTCGATGTCATAAGCTTGCAGGTAGGAGAGGGGGTGTTACGGGTCTCATACTCTCTCCCCCTGGGTGAGCAGGGGACGATCAGTCTTTACGACCCCACGGGAAGAAGAAGCGAGAACCTCCGCGTCAAGGGTGAGGGCAAGGTGAGCTTTAAATCGGGGCTGGCATCCGGGGTCTATTTTATCAGACTGGAGACTGAAAAGATGAGTGTGACGAAAAAGACTCTCCTTCTTAGATAACGTTATACTTGAGAAACTGATAATCGGTTCTTCTGAAGGAAACCGGACTTTACTTTGCAAGAGTCAATGGAAGATGAACGATAAAAGTGGTTCCTTTTCCTACCTGGCTTTCCACCTCAACCTTTCCGTTGAGCGATTCAACTATCATCTTGACGATATAAAGTCCCAGTCCAATCCCTTTTGGGTTATCATCCGTGACGCTTCGCTTGTACTTATCAAAAACGAAGGGAAGCAAATCCGGGGCTATTCCTGAACCTTCATCCTTTACCTTCACTATTACCTCATTATCGGATACTTCACTGATAATTCTTATTTCTCGTCCCGCAGACGTGAATTTCAGTGCGTTGCCGACAAGATTGGTAAATACTCGAAACATCTGGGTGGCGTTACAGTCAATCAGGGGCATCTGGGGATTTAGCTCCTGTTCAAAGCGAACGCCTTTATTGTCGGCATGCAGCTTATTCATATTGAACACCCTGAGCAGGACTTCATTGATGTTTACCGGCTCATAGGTCTGCTCAAGCTTTCCCGCCTCAATCTTGGATACAAGAAGGAAGTTTTCCACAAGCCCAAGCATGTCTTTGGATGCGCCTTCTATAAGGGTGACCATTCGCATCTGCCTTTCAAGCAGACCCTCGGAAAGACTAAGGAACTCAGCGGCCGAGATTATCGTGGATAAAGGGTTTTTCAAATCGTGGGTCAGCATTGCTATGAAATCGGATCTCATCTGTTCGATTTGTTCTCTTTCCTTGCGAAGCCTGTACTGGTCAATTGCCTGGGTAACGGTCGCGGGAAGCTGAGCCAGATGGCTCATATCCGACATCTTTGTAAGGTAGTCGTAAGCTCCGAGCTTCATAGCCGCTACGGCAACCTTTTCGCTGCCCTGCCCGGTAAGGAAGACAACAGGCGTATCTATGCCTCTGCTTCTTACTTCCTTAAGGAATTCAAGACCGTCCATGTCTATGAGGAGAAAATCCAGAAGAATAATATCGAATTTTTCTTTATCAAGCTTTGACAGCCCGTCTGAGCCTGTCGCCGCCGAGACGATGGAGTAGTTCAAGTCCCGCTGCTTAACCATGCGCCGGAATGCCGTTTCGTCGTACTCGTTGTCCTCGACGAGAAGAACACTGACGGGCGCTGCTGGCCCGCCCACAACTCCTTTAGGGGAGTTCATTAAGCTCCCAGTAGAGATTTATTGTAGCTATAGCATCCACAAATTTGTTGAAATCTACCGGTTTGATAATATAGGAGTTGACGCCCAGATTGTAGCTTTCTATCTTGTCCTGATCTCTTTTCGATGTTGTCAGCATGACAATCGGAATTGTCTTGTAATCGGGGTCGCTTTTCAGTCTTCTGAGAACTTCTATACCGTTCATCTTCGGCATATTGATATCCAGCAGTATTACTCCAGGTCTTGGCGCCGATTCCTGATCTGAGAATTGACCTTTATGGTAGATGAAGTCAATTGCCTCCTCGCCGTCCCTTACAACGTAAAGACGGTTGGAGAGGTTGTGCTTGGTAAAGGCGCGTTTTGTTATCAAGATGTCGTTTTCATCGTCCTCCACCAGCAGTATATCTATAGGCTTTCTTTCAGCCATTACATGCTCCTTTCGGAATTATCGGTTTCGTCTCTTTCATCCTCTTTGTGATGAGGCAGAGTGAAGTGGAATATTGTACCCACTCCTATCTGTGATTCAACCCATATCCTCCCGTTATGTTCTTCAAGAACTCTTTTAACCATCGATAGACCCACGCCCGTTCCTTCGTAGTTTTCCCGCAGGTGCAGGCGCTGGAATATCTTGAATATCCTTTCGTAATGCCGTTTCTCGATGCCGATGCCGTTATCCTCGACCGTAAACTCATGAAACCCTTCTACGTCCCTTGCATTAATAGTAACTTTCTTGCGAGGCTTATCGTTAAACTTCAATCCGTTGGATATGAGATTGTAGAAAACTTCCGTCATCTTTGAACGATCGCAAAAAATGGTCGGCAAGAGATCGGGGTCGTAAACGATATCCACGTTTTCCTCTGGATTCAGAAGCTTTATCGCCTCCTTTATGATATCGCCGGACGGGATGCGGTCAAAGGTCCTTTCCTTGCGCGTTATTGCAGAAATATTCAAGAGGTCGTCAAGCAGTTTTTCCATTCTTTTCGCCGCATCTATAAGCCGCGTCAGATAGAGTCTCCCCTCTGGGTCTATTTTTTCGCGGTAATCTTCGTAAAGAAATTGACTGAAACCCGATATAGCCCTGAGCGGGGTTTTAAGATCGTGACTTGTAACGTATATGACCTCTTCAAGCTCCCTTGCGAATGCTGCTGTCTTGCGGTTGGACTCCTCAAGCTCCTTCGTTCTCTGGTTAACCATGAGTTCAAGATTCTCGTTTAAATCCTTCAGCTTTCCGAACAGCCTTGCATTTGCAGTCGTTTCTGCAACCTGACGCGAGAAAAGCAAGAAGAGCTCCATATCGTGCTCTGTAAAGACTTCTTCGCTGAGCCTTACAAGTTCCATTACTCCAAGGAGTTCTCTTTGAACAATCAAGGGCGCGGCCATGATGCATGTTGGCGTTTGCTTCTGCCCGGCCGTTCCGGCTGAATCAGTATCTCTATGCACGTTGTTGGCGAGCTGGGGACTGCGTTCAAGCCCGCATTTGCCTACCACACCGACGCCAAGCGAAATATTGAAATTCATAATCGGCTCGGGATTATCTTTTTCAGTAGTGGTTTGAGGAATCAACTCATTTGTCCCAGAGGAAAACTTGTATATAGTGCATCTGTCGGCATTGATGAGGGAAGTCGCATTCTCGGTGACAAGCTTATAAACCTCGTCCTCGTAAAGCGATGATGCAAGAGCCGTACTTGTATTCAGGAGCGCGGAGAGTTCTTCGCTGCGTCTGCGCGACTCTTCGCTGCGTCTGCGATTTTCCTCAAACATGAATCTCAGGTCGTCGATCATGAGGTTGAGACCTACAAAAAGCTCGGTAAATTCGTCTTCAGAATCAGGAAGCGGGATGTTTTGGCTGAAATCGCCGATTGATATCTTCTCCATTATCGGCGCAATCGCGGCAAGCCGCATGCGAACTCTTTCCGTGTAATCTTGGTGAACTTTTTCGAGTTCAACGCTTGCACGCTCAAGTTCGGCTGTTCTGTCCTTGACTATTCCTTCCAGATTTTCATTCAACTCCTTCAGCTTTCCGAAAAGCCGGCTGTTGGAAAAAACCTCGGCGGCCTGCCTGCCGAACAGCGTAAAAAGCTGCAAGTCGTGCTCTTCGAAACCCTGCTCGGAAAGACGTACCAGAGTCATGCATCCTACCAATTCTCCTCTCGCTATTAAAGGCGTAGCGAGCATGCAAATAGGACGTTCCTTGGTTCCAGGAACGCTTTTGGTCAACGGGTCAAGATGAACCAGATTCGCGAGAATAGGCCGTTTCTCAAGAGCGGCTTTGCCTGTAATGCCCTCGCCCAACGGAACCTTGTAAGCCATCAGCTCTTCATGTTCATCCACCAGAGTAGAACTGACAGGAATAAGCATATTCGATTCCTGATCGAAAGTGTAGAAGGTGCATCCATCAGAAGATACAAGCTCTTTCGCCCTTTTAGCGATAAGACTGCCCAGTTGTCCGTCATCAAGAATGGAAGACAGCTCAGTGCTTGTATTGAAAAGCGAACTGAGTTCATCGCTGCGGTGCTGCAAATCCTTGTTTAGCTGCCTCAGCTTTCCGAAAAGCCGGCTGTTGGCTAAAGAATCCGTAACCTGGCGGGCAAAAAGGTTGAACAATTCAAGATCGTGCTGCGTAAACTCCTTTTCGCTAAGGCGTAGAAGGGTCATCACGCCAAGCAAGTCGCCGCGAGCGAGAAGCGGTATCGACATTAGGCATGTCGGCAGATCCTTTGTTCCAGGGATTCTTGAAGCCTTAGGGTCAAGATGAACGTTATTAGCGAGAATCGCCTTTTTCTGTGAAGCCGCACGTCCGGTGACGCCCTCATCAAGTTTTATTCGATGACTAAGAATCTGCTTTTTGCCTTCAACGACGGTTGACGTCTTAGGAACCAGTTCCTTTGCGACTTCATCGTATTGATAATACGTACACCCGTCCGCTTGAAGAAAATCGGTAGCCTTCTCCGAGATAAGCTGAACTATCTGGTTCTCGTCCAGAGTAGCCGATACAGCCGTGCTTGTCTCTAAAAGAGCCTGCCTTTCTGCATTCCGGCGCTCCATATCTTCGTTAAGCTGCTTCAGCTCGCTGAAAAACAAGCTGTTAGCAAAAGCGTCCGCCGCCTGTCTTGAGAAGAGAGTAAAAAGCTGGAGATCATGATCTTTGAATTCCTGCTCGGAAAGCCTCAATAGTGTCATCGCTCCAAGCAATTCATTCCTTGCTATAAGAGGGGCTGCAAGAATGCATGTAGGAAGTTCTTTAGTCCCAGGGATTCTTGGCGCTTTTGAATCCAGATGCAGATTATTCGCTATTACGGGTTTTCTCTCTAACGCCGCTCTCCCAGTAGCGCCTTCCCCCAAAGGAACCTCATAAGACATCCTCTGGTCGTATTCTTCTATTACGGTTGACGCAAGCGGTATAAGCTTCTTCTGTTGATTGTTGAATCTGTAGAACGTGCAGCCGTTTGCAGGGATTAGATCGGAAGCTCTTTCAGCGATGATGTATGCAATCTCTGATATATCAAGCGTGGATGACAGGTCGGAGCTTGTTTTAAGCAGCGAACGCAGCTCCTCACCCCTCTGTTCAACTACTTTATAGGCTCTGGCGTTTGCAACCGCGCCTGCCGCCTGGCTGGCAATCGATTCAAGAAGCTTCTTGTGCCCCTCGTCATAGATGGATTTTTTCGTGCTCTGTATTGATATGATGCCCAGCACCTTATCATGCGATATCATCGGGGCGCCCAGCCATGAATAGGACTGTTCTCCGAATTTGTAGCTCTCAATGCCCAACTCCTTTTCCTCATTTTCCATATTTTCACCCAGCAGAAGAGGCTTTCTCGTACTGATAACGTACTCGGTCATCCCCTTGCCGAATTTTCTTGCAGACACCTCCTTGAATTCGCCATTCTCCACCCAAAGAGGAAATTCAATCATTCCGGTGTCTTCACTATAAAGAGCTATATAAAACGCCTCGGCTTCCATAATCCTCGTTATCTGAGAATATATCACCTTTAATAGTTCGTTCAGCTGAATTGTGGATGAAAGCGTTCTTCCTATTTCGTTGAATACCGACAGCTCGGTAAGTTTTCTTTCAAGCGCCGTATAGGCTCTGGCGTTTGCTACCGCTCCAGCTGCCTGATTCGCTATAGATTGAAGAAGACGCTTGTCGTTTTCGTCGTAGAGAAACGCCCTGTCTGTGTTCTGAACAGACATAACGCCGATAACTTTATCCTGCGAGATCATGGGTACGCCAAGCCAGCATTTGGGCGCCTTGCCTTTTACTACCATATCTACCCCCAGATTCTTGGTTAACTTGACAACATTATCATTGAAAAGGAGGGACTCCCGGTTCCTTATTATATAGTCAGTCAAACCGTTTCCAAGTTCTCTTGAAGGCATCGATATTCTCGAACCGTTATCGAGAAAGAACGGAAACTCAATCATATTCGTGTTTTCGTCATAAAGAGCGACATATAGATTCTGGGCGTCCATTATTCTGCTGGTTTGCGTATAAATAACCTCCATCAGTTTATCGACCTTCAATGTCGAAGCCAGAGCCCTGCCTATCTCATTGAAAACCGAAAGTTCAGTAAGCCTTCTTTCAAGCGATTCATACGCCCTTGCATTGTCAACGGCGCCAGCGGCCTGGTTTGCAATTGATGAAAGCAGATGCATATGATTTTCGTCATAGGAGTAAGCGTTCTCGATTGTCTGTACGGCTAATACGCCCAAAACCTTGTTCTGAGAAATCATGGGCACGCCAAGCCAGGAAAGCGGAGGTGCTCCGTGGACTATCATCCTGATTCCCCGGCGCTTGCACTCGGATTTAAAATTCTTCTGCTGAATAAGCAATGGCTCCCTGGTTTTTATTACGTATTCGGTAAGACCTTCGCCAAAAGGCCTTGAGGGCACATCCATCTGCTGATTCTTCTCGATAAAATAGGGAAACTCAAGCGCCCCCTCATCGATGTTGTGCAAAGCCAGATAAAAGCTGTCAGTCTGCATTATCCGGTTGATTTGATTGTATAAAACTTCCGCAAGTTCGTTAATCTTTAAGGTC
This sequence comes from bacterium, assembly GCA_012517375.1. Lineage (NCBI taxonomy): Bacteria > bacterium. The sequence continues at coordinate 7,225 of JAAYVC010000057.1, forward strand.
GAGCTTATTGCTCTTGATATCTCCGTCATTACCGACCGTTCGGTAAAGCGACCCTTGAGCTCCTGGTAGGCGCGAGCATTCTCCACTGCTTGAGCGGCCTGATTGGCAATGGAAGAAAGTATGCGTCTATGGTCTTCATCATAGATGTTGGGTTTCAGGCTTTGCATACCTATTACGCCAATAACTTTGTCGTGCGATATCATAGGTACGCCTATCCATGAAAGAGGATAATCATCCTCCGAGTAAAGAACGCTCGATATCCCGAGCTCTTTCTCTCTCTCGAGCATATCCTCTCCGAAGACCACAGACTGCCTGCTCGTGATGATATACTCAGTCAAACCCTTTCCGAAAGGCCTTGCAGGCATATCGATGACCTTACCTTTTACCATGTATAGAGGAAACTCAAGTGTTTTCTTTTCGTCGTCGTACAGTGAGATGTAGAAGCTGTCCTCTTCCATTATGCGCGTTATCTGTGAATAGATTACTTTTAGAAGCTCATCAAGATTGAGAGTTGAACCTAACGCTCGACCGATTTCGTTAAATACTGAGAGCTCGGTGAGTTTCCTTTCTATTTCGGCATACGCTCGGGAGTTTTCCACGGCCGAGGCCGTTTGACTTGCCAACGCCTCAAGAACCCTCAAATTGCTTTGATTGTAAGCATTCGCTCTCTTTGTACTTTGAACCGTCATGATTCCGAGAACCTTATCCTGAGAAATCATGGGTACTCCCATCCAGCACTGAGGCATATCCTGGTCAATGATGCGCATCTCGATGCCAAGCTCCTTTGCTTTTTCGGGAACGTTTTCACTCAGAAATAAGGACTTCTTTGATTTGATAACGCGCTCGGTAAGACCATTCCCGAACTTTTTAGGAGCGACATCCAGCCGCTTGCCCCAATCCACGATAAAAAGGGGAAACTCAATCATGTCATGCTTCTCATCGTAAAGCGCCATGTAGAAGCTTTCGGCGTCCATAACTCGCTTGATTTGGTTATACAAGAGATCCATATGCTCGTCAAACCGGAGTGTGGAAGTCAGGGTACGGCTCACTTCATTGTATACGGAAAGCTCGGTTAGGCGCTGCTGAAGTTCACTGTAGGCCCTTGCATTCGAGACCGCACCAGCAGCCTGATTGGCGATGGCTTCAAGTATGCGCTGATGCTCATTGTCATAGAGATTTTCCGCCCTGGTGCTTTGAACTGATATAACGCCAACAACCTTATCCTGAAATATCATCGGAACGCCAAGCCAGCTCTGGGGGACGGAGCTAGTTACCGCTATCCTTACTTCGATTCCCAGCTTCTTGGCTTCATTAACAACATCCCTTGAGAACAGCAGCGGTTTTTTTGATAAAACGACATACTCGGTCAAGCCGTTCTCGAATTTTCGAGGCGGTATTCGCGTTTTGCTGCCATCGCTGGCTACGAACAGAGGGAACTCAACGGTATGGTTTTCTTCGTCGTAAAGCCCTATGTAAAAGCTCGAAGCATCCATCACCCTCGAAGTCTGCTCGTACAAGACGTTCATCAGTTCGCCAATATTGAGGGTTGCGCCTAATGCACGGCTAATTTCATTGAAAACCGAAAGCTCCGTAATTTTTTTCTCTAGTTCGGAATATGAGTGAGCATTCTCAACAGCCTGAGCGGCCTGAGCCGCTATGGTTTCCATTATTCTGACGTGTTTTTCCGAGTAATAAACGTCCTCTGTAAAGGACTGTATAGCTATCACCCCTATAACCTCTTTGCGGATTATCATAGGAACGCCAAGCCATGAACGCGAGGATTTACCTATATGTTCTATACCGAGCCTCGATGCTTCCTTCTCGCTTGCATTCCTGAAAAGCAGAGGCTTGCCTGATCTGATTACGTATTCGGTCATTCCCATTCCCCCAGTTCGCGATGACCAGACTTGAATCTGACCGTCCTGAAATGCATAAGGGAACGTGACTTCGTCCTTATCCTTGTCGTACATCGCAATAAAAAAGTTATCCGCATTGATAAGCCGCTTTACTTGTTCGTGGATCACTTTGTATATTTCCTTAACGTCCAGAATCGAGCTTATGGCCTGGGAGATTTCGTTGATAATTGTAATCTCTGTAATATCCGTTATCACCGCCATGGTTGAGACGACCCTGCCTGATGAATCGAATATAGGCGAACCCGTAATCTGAACCCTGCGGGTTGTTCCGTTTTTGTGCAGAAACACCGTTTCATAACGGGATGTCTCGCCCTTCTCTCTTTTGAATGTCTGCGAGCGTATGGTTTCTCTTTCTTCCGGCGGTATAAAATCCAGGACTGACTTTCCAATAAGATCGCTCAATTCATATCCCACCATTTCAGCCGCCATAGGATTCACAAAAAGCATTCTCTCATTCAAGTCGGTGAGAATGATGGCTTCTCTTGCCGTATCAACAAGCGTTCTGTAGAGTTCATCCCTTTCCCGCAATGTCTCGTCCCTCGTCTTTCTTTCCGTTATATCCTCGGATATCGAGAGTATCCCCCATGGCGTCCGGTATACGCGAGTAGATAGGTAGCGTTTATTTATTATGCTCTCGGATTCCTTGGCCTTTCCGGATTTCAATACTTCTTTACATGCGGAGTAATATCGCGTGTTTTTGAATTGGGGCAGAACAGTCAATAGCTTTTTGTTTTCCAACTCATGCATCGGCTTGCCTGCAAACTCTGAAAAAAACTCGTTGCAGTAAAGGATGCTCATATCCTCTTTCAGGGCAAGAACCGGCGTACGGATGCTTTCCATTAACAATCGGTGCTTCTCCTCGCTCTCCTTAAGCTTTTTTTCTGCCGACTTAATCTCGGTTATATCCGTTAACGCTGCAAGGGAGGCGTAAAAGCTGCCGTCGCTATCAAAAACCGGGGAAGCGGTAATAAGCATATGCCTTGGCTCCCCCTTCTTGCTTTTTAGAATCAGTTCGTACCTTGACGCCTTGCCCTTGATCCTCATTGAGTTCTCTTTCTTAAGTATTTCTTTTTCTCCCTCATTCAGAAGATCGTAAGAATAAAGCGACTCGAACTCTTCTCTTGTGTATCCAAGAAGTCTCGAAGCGGCAGGATTCGCGTAAAGTATTTTTTCTTTAGCGTCTGAAAGGATTATCGCCTCTTCAGTCGTGTTGACCAGCGTGCTGTAAAGCGCCTCCCTTTTAATGAGCTCCTCGTAGCTCTTTTTCAATTCAAGCTCCGAGTATTTCCTTTTGATTCCTGAGGCTAGCTCCGCAGCCGCACTGGAGAGGAAGGATTCAGAAACCTGTGAATCCTTGTTGATTATTGCAGTCAGGGCGCCTACTACATCATCTCCTGATTTCAAAGGCACCGTTATCTCGCTCAGCGAGTTATTGAATGACAGTCCCGCATCATCAAGCCATTTTGTTCTTGCGCCTTTCTCTGAAGCGAATACTTTTTTTACTGCCCTGTCTTTCATGGATAATGGCTGCAGTCCGTTTAGCTTGTTCCTTAACCTTCCGAACGCCCTCTCAGGACTAAGGAAGCCGTTATCGCTCGATAAAAGATACAGCACTCCCGCTCTTAACAAGCCGCATCTGCTCAACACCTTAGCCGCATTCTTAACGAGTTCCTTCAATGTAGAAGAGTTGTTGACTTCACGAGACAACTCATATATAAGTCCTGTGACTCGTGCGGCATCCTCGGTCTGGGTTTGCCTGCCCTTCACGCTGTGTCTGGATTTCGCCTGACGACATTTTAAGGCTTCAAGAACAAGTTCTGCATGTGAACGGTCGTCTGGAATCGATGAAAAATCCAGTTCATTTAGTTCTAATCCAAGGGATATCTGATCAAGCAGCCTTTCTACACCGGCATCGGCGCTTTTTTGGGGTGAAACGCTGTTTGCCTTTATTTCAGGCACGCAAGCCTGTTCCCGCCTTTTAGACGCTTTTTTATTCTCCGCCTTCTTCGATTTCAAGTCCTTCCTGTTTTTCCCTTTTGCAGGCACTATTACCTCTTATCCAGGAAGCTGGTTCAGACTCCAGTAGAGATTAATAGTCGTTACCGCCTCGATGAATTTATTGAAGTCTACCGGTTTGACGATGTATGAATTTACCCCGAGGTTGTAGCTTTCTATCTTGTCCTGCTCGCGCCTGGAAGTCGTAAGCATTACTACGGGAATCCTTTTCTTCTCAGGATCGCCCTTAAGGTGTCTTAAGACCTCTATGCCGTTCATCCTGGGCATGTTGATATCGAGAAGGATAAGGCCCGGCGTAGGCACAGGCTCATCCTGGTAGTCGCCTCGCTTGTAGATGTAGTCGAGCGCTTCTTCGCCGTCCCTAACCACATAGAGCTCATTCTTGAGATTGTACCTCTCAAACGCGCGCTTTGTTATGAGTATATCGTTCTCATCGTCTTCAACCAGAAGTATTGGAATTCCTTCGGAGGAATGCATTATGCCTCCTTGTTTGCTTCAAGGTTTCTGGATAGAGTGAAGCGGAAAGTCGATCCCTGACCGACCGTCGACTCAACCCATACCTTGCCTTTGTGATCTTCTACTATCTTCTTTACCAGAGAAAGTCCAATGCCTGTTCCTGACTCATCCGACGATAATCTCTGGAATATCTTGAATATCCTGTCAAAGTGCCGCTCCTCGATGCCAGGACCGTTATCCCTGACAAAGAGTTCGACTTCATCCTGACGTTCCTCAAAACCGACGGTTATCTCGGTTTTTTCCTTATCATTATATTTGATGGCGTTGGATATAAGGTTGGCAAAAACCTGACCTATCCTTACCCTGTCGCAGATAAGATTCGGTAAAGGCCCTTCAATCCTCACCTCGACGTTTGAACCCGGGGACAGGGTCGTCATTATCTCGGAGAGAAGCTCTTCAAGGTTAGTTTCTTCATAAGGATTCTTTATTCTTCCCACCCTTGATAGTTCCAGAAGATCGTTTATAAGCTTCTCCATCCTTTTTGCGCTCTGAGACATTCGCATGACATACATCTTCCCCTCATCGGGGAGCTGGGGCCCGAAATCCTCCTCCAGGAACTGACTGAACCCTAGTATCGCCCGCAAGGGCGCTTTAAGATCGTGGCTTACGGTGTATACGAAATCCTCGAGCGCTTCGTTCGACTTGGCAAGTTCAGCCGTTCTCTCTGTCACCCTCTGTTCAAGCATGCCGTATGCCCTTGCGTTCTCCACGGCTGGAGCAGCCTGGTTCGCTATGAGCTGCAGTACCCTCATATGCTTTTGGCTGTATCTTACCTGGGGGTCAAAAGCCTGTAGGGCAATGACGCCTATCGATTCGTTTCGGGCAATCATGGGCGCACCCACCCAGGAGTGAGAAGCCTTGCCGATATGGTTTACCCCTTGTTTGGCAAGCTCGGCCTTGCTGTCGCCCTGAACCATATGCGGTTTTGATGTCCTGATTACGTATTCGGTTATGCCGTGCCCGGCCCTGCGGGTAATCCATTCGCCCACTCCTGACGCCACACGCTTGCCGTTTTCAATCACATACGGGAAACTCACCTCGTCGCGCCTTGAATCATGCATCGCGATATAGAAGTTGTCTGCGTTCATAAGTCTTTTTATCTGTTCATGAATGACAGCATAAAGCTCTTCAATATTCAAGGTTGAGCTTGTCGCCCTGCCTATCTCGTTAAGAACGGAAAGTTCGGTGAGTCTGTTTTCAAGCTCCATATAGGTGCGCGCGTTGTCAATGGCTCCCGACGCCTGCCTGGCAAGCGAGACAAAAAAGGCTTTCTGACCCTCATCGTATGCCTCTTCCTTCTCAACACTCTGCACGGTCATCACTCCTATGACCTCTTCGCGGACCATAAGCGGCACCCCGAGCCAGGATTTTGCAGGCGTTCCCCTTACCGTCGTCTCTATGCCTTCCTTTTCAATGAACCTGTCTATATCTTTCTTAACAAGCAGAGGCTGCTTGCTGCGTATTATGTATTCGGACATGCCGTTGGCAAACGGACGCGTTCTTGCAGGCTCTCTGACGCCGTCGCGAATATTGAAGACGAAATCGAGTTCAGCCTCACCATCCTCGGACTCAGGCCGGTAAAGCGCAACATAGAAGTGATCGGCAGGCATAACTCTTCTCGTCTGTTCGTAGACTATCTTCAACTGTTCCTCGAGTTTAAGCGTCGAGCCTAGGGCGCGGCCAACCTCGTTGAAAGCGGAGAGTTCGGTCAGGCGGCGCTCAAGCTCATCGGTCTTGTCCTTGTTCTCCTGGAACATGAAACGCAGGTCCTCAATCATCATGTTAAGACCGACAAGAAGTTCGGTAAACTCATCCTCAGTTCCTGCAGGGATATCTATCGAGCGGTCAAACTCACCAAGCGATACCTTTTCAATGACGGGCGCAATGGATGCAAGAAGTTTTCTTACATATTCCTTGTAACTTGCATCATCGGAAGTATGCAACAAACTGTCGCTTCTACTATTTTTGAGCGCTTTCTCTTTCAACTCATTTCTCCAGTAAGGGAGTTTGCACAAAAGTGCCCTGTTTCCTCAGAAAAGCCTGCATTATCAAGTAAGAATATGCGTTTAATGAGAATTGTCAATACGGTATTTGATTTAGGCAAAAAAGTGGGCGCAAGGCCCACTTTTTTACTCTTTTGATTATTTGATTAGTTGTAAATCTAGTTAGCTAAGACTACCTTGGCGAGCTTTACCGCATCCTTTGTAGCAAGCTGCACAAAGTAAACGCCTTTGGAAAGTCCGGATGTATTCCAGTCAAGGGTATGCGAGCCTGCTGAAGCGTTGGATGAGAGAAGGGTGCTTACGGTGCGTCCGGACGCGTCTAAAAGGGTAATAACGACAGGACCGTCTGAGGGCAAGGTGTAGCTAAGGCTCGTTTTAGATGCAACTATGCTCGACGCGGGCACAAGCTCCACCCGGTCAGGTTCAAGAACTATCTCGCCGATTCCGGGCGCGTCGCCTTTGACGCGAAGTATAAGGTCAACGGTGTCTCCAAGATTCACTGGAAGACCAGCATCAATATTGTCAAAGTTCGACCATTTCCTCGAGGTTTCACCCTGGAAGATAACGTACATCCAGGAAACGTGGTGTTTTGTGGGGTCGCCGTCAAGAGCAAGCCCTGGATTGTCATCAGCCTTATTTTCTACACCATAATAAAAGCCTCCCGATGTTATCGTAAGATTAAGGCTCGATACGTCAAACCAGTTGAGGTCTCCCTGTATGGTTGCCGAAACCGTTTTCTTGCCGAGCGATATTCCCGGCTCAGCGCCGTCCTTAAGAAAAACGAGGTCGCACTGGGCGTTCCAGTTGTCGGGATCATCCTGCCAGCCTATTGGTACATAGCATGCCTGCGTAATTTTAAAAGGGTGCGAGGGCGGCGTAAATCTTACTGCCATTCTGTCTCCAGTGGTCAGTTTGAATCCGAAATTAACAGGCATTCCTTCGTCATAGGCAAGCTGAATGGTATCAGGCATTAATAGAAACGGGTTATCCGTAAGATTCACGGCTGATACCGAAGTATTCGGAAGCTCAACGGCCGTAAGTACGCACAAAGGCGCGGCTAGAGCGATGAAAAACAGCACTTTTTTCAAGTGTCCTCCTGGTGGTTTTGTTAATGTTTATAAATGATAACCCATTTCAAGAGTTAGTCAATACCCCCTGAAATTTTTCCAGAGCGAGCTACCCTAATATCAAGATTCCATCTCCTACAGCAAGTCAAGTGCGGCTGGAAAATAGAATTGGGGGATGCACAATTGCTTGACGGTTTCCTGCACTAGGCTATAATTAGCTCCAAAACATCCTCTGGATCCATTAAAACCAGCAAAGGAGATACAAACGTGGATGATGTTCACAAAAGACGCTACGAGGAGGCGCTTGCAGCTGCCGAGGAGGTGATTCGTGAGACTCCTGACGACCCAACGGCCTATCACAACCGCGGGGTGGTGCTTGCAAAGCTCGGCAGGTACGAAGAGGCGGTTGGCGCGTTCAAGAAAGCCATAAAGATGAAGCCCGATTTTGCTCGCGCTTACTACGATCTCGGTCTTTGCTTCCGCGCGATGGGACGGTATATCGAGGCTATAAAGGCCCTGGACAAGGCTGTGGAGATAAAGCCCAACATTCCCGTCATCCGCGACAAGCGCGCGGCCGCCCTTATCGATATGGGTGCTGCACTGAAACCCCAGTACTCGAGGAGTCTTTTCGAGGCGGCAATCCAGGA
>JAAYVC010000058.1 GCA_012517375.1 bacterium
AAGAAACGCCATACTCGTCGGTTCTTACGTTATGGTAAATCCTGACAACTGGCAGAAGAATGTTGATCTTTACGACGGTCCTGCGAATACCAATCTCGCACTCTCTTACGAATGTTCCGACCTCGTTCTTTACAACGGCTCCAAAACAATCCCTGCAGAGAGTGTGCAGGTTAATTCCAACCTGATTGCGACTCTGGCTCTTGGGGATGCCGAATTGAACATCGTTCAGGTGCCTTTGTTCCACGCCCAAGCGCCCAACGACCCTCAGCACTTTGTGGGCACAGTCACCGTTACAGCCAGAGGTGAAGGAATGGTCGTCTCAGACGAGTTTACCCTTGAGGTCAAACAAGTCGCGGGCACCGCGCCTTTGGCTTCAAGCCTCTGCTTCGGCGGGGAGCCTTTGCCTGAGGGCAATCGTCTTTACTGGTCGAGGTTCGGCTTCGGTGAGCAAGGCTACAAGCTTTATCGTGCAAGGATAGACTCTGAGGAATTCACAATAATCAATGATAATCCCCTGGTCACCACCGAGTGTACCGACTACGATGTGGAACCCGTAATCGACTACAAGTACAAGCTCGGACTCGAAATGCCGAACGGCAAGGAAATAACAATAGGGCCGCTTTCCCTGACCTCTTCCAGTGAAGTAGGAAATATTGTGCTTTATGAAACCAGTCCTAATCCTTGGGTGGATGTCACTGAGATTAGTTACTTTATACCAAGAGACATCACCTCAGCGCAACTCAAGGTATACGACATAACAGGCAAGCTTGTGAAAACCCTGGTAGACGGCCCGCAGGATAGCGGAAATCATTCAGTTACCTGGGACGGTACAGATGAGCGAGGGCGAACTATATCCTCGGGTGTCTACTTCTACATACTCAATGCCCGTGATCAAAAGCAAACCAAAAAGACCATTCTGGTTCGATAGAGTGGTGATCAGAAAACCCTGCGCTGTATGAGCGCCAACAACTTCATGGGGGCGGCGCATGCCGCCTCCGGAAAACCAAAACCCAAGGATGTATCATGTATCAAATTAGGGCTCCAAAAATAGGTGAGTCAGTGATACTTGGTTTGGCATATAAATTGCTCTTCATGATTTCAGTAGCAATCTTAATGAGAAAGATTACAGGCTACAATAATACGCCTGATACCCTGCCGTCAGGGCTTGATAAGGCGGTTTGAATGAATAGCATTTTATCAACCGTGGAAATTTCTACGAGATGCGAAACATTACCCGGAATACTTGTCGAGATTACGACGGCAAAGGAAAAAAAGAGAAATGAATGGAACTGACGATTCGAAAAAAATCAAGGAGTTAATAGAAGCTCTAACGTCAAGACTTAGGGGTCTTAAAGAGAAAGTTTCCCCCTCTGAAATTCAAACAGGGAAATATTACGAGGCCGGATTCATCCCTTTAATCGAAGAGACTCTTAAGACCATCAATAGTTCGGAGTCGTTAAACCCAGAGTTAAACGTTATGATTAGAAGATTTCTGGCGGAACTCTCTCAATATCACATTCTTCCCGAATCTGCGGTCTGGCCGAGGAGATACTTATACGAAAAAACATACCTTCGCAAATGGGAGGAACCACAGAAGCGATTTATTTACAAAGCCCTTGATTCTCTTTACAAGACAAAAGGATTCAAAGGATGGGAAGATCCCGCCGTTGCGGATGTTCGTGAGGAATTTGAGGATACTTTCAGAGAATTTTATTCGATAAGGCTATCGAATGCCTGGCAAGTAGATGAAAAATCGAATACGGAATCGATATTAACCCCGGAAAACGAAGCGGCTTTGAAACTTGGCAAAACCCTTGTAAGACTTTTCTATGTGGAAGGGCTAGCGGCCGAACTCCTGGATGCATGGAAAAAATACGAAGAGTTTATATATTTAACACCACACTACAGAGACCACCTTTTGCATCTTGTGTACGATTTTCTGCTAGGTTGCCGCATATTCGACGGTTTGCTCCCAAGTGTTCATGAAAATTGGAAATATTACACAAACAAACAAATCTCCTTGGATCATTTCAGGGTCAGAATCATGCGGTCATGGCTTATAGCCTCTCTGTTTCACGACATAGGTTATACGGCGGAAACCCTCGAATCCCTTCAAAAGACACTCCAAAAAACTTTTTTTTCAAAGGTCCCAGGACTAATGCTTTCACAGCTTAAACTTCAGAAGGAAGAATACATCCTCCATGAATTGAACGATTTTTTGACAATGCTTTCTTTTATCTTCACGGAGGATGAGTTTTCATTTGACTTTGAAAGACTTATGGAATTTAAGGAAAAAAAATATTACCCTGAAAGCCTTATTTTCGGGGCTATTAATTCCCTTCTTGCAGATCAGGTAGCCAAGCTTGACCATGGCGTCATGAGCGCCTTGTTCTTGCTTTTGACCCTCAAGGTGGACATTCATGAATTCACAATGGAAGAGGATGAAAAAGAATCCCTTGATGTCAGGGTAAACAAATTCCGACGGGAAAGAAGCGAGCTTCTGGAAGATGTTGCAAGCGCCACATTAGCCATAGCGTTGCACAACATGAGGCAGATTGATTATCAGGGTTTGACTATAGATTTTACATCTCACCCTATTTCTTTCATGCTTGCGTTGTGCGATCAACTGCACGAATGGGATAGACAAAGCAACTGGAGCAGAAGGGATGATCCCTTCAAAGCGGTATACGGTTTCGATGTATTCCCCGCCCTTAATGACCCCAAGAGCCTTTTCGAGGATAAGGTTTCCATGACAACCCTTGAAGGAGTGGAATACCAATCGGATTCATTTTTCCATTACCTAAAAACCCGAATAAACACTTACGGTGAAAAGCCTCTCAACATTGAATCAAAGCTCAGACAAGTTGTTCCACTGATGCAGGATATTATTAACAAATCCAAGGGTTCAACAAACCTTGAGATCAAGATGACGCTTCGCAAGTGGATTGACACTTCAAATCTAGAACCCGAATTGAAGAGTATTCTTAAAGCGCTTATCTTGAACCTGACAAACGATATTCTTACCCTTATTTACGTGGGCGGGAATAAGCAAACACGAGGCCATTACGGAGACAGAATAGGGGACGTGTGGGACGGATTACATCATTTGTTTCACAAGAATCTTTCATGGGGCCCAGCGGCATGCATCCTGCACGGCTACGAAGAGGATCAAGTAGGTCTGTTCTTTGTCGCTGAATACAGGTCGTCCATGAAGGAGTACGTTTTTGACGGAACACTCAAACCAAAACGTAAAGACAAGGAGGAAAAAAATGATGAATAATACCACAGGTGATGAAAATGGTATGGAAAAGAGGATAGGTACTATTGAAGAAAAGCTTGATCAAATTATATCACGATTCAATAATGAATTGCAGGGTATACTTGATTCGGCTCGTAAGAAAAAGGATGAAGTGCAGCAGGCCTTAGCCTCTATTACACTACCTTCAGACAAGTGGTGGGAGATTATCTTCAAGGAACCTGTTAAGGTTTTCACTTCTTCACCCAACCAGCAACTCGACATACAGAGGATAAGAACTAAGATAATAAGGGTCTCAATCAAAAACGCGACTGGAACTACACCAGTTGGAAACTCTGAAGACTTCTTTAATGCGGATTGGGCAATTATTAAACCTAAACTTGTTTTCGCTGCTCAGCATACAGATTGGATTGACTTCGAACGCTCCGCCATCCAAATGTCTGAGATATACGTGCCTATAAGGAACATCGCAGCCATATTATGACAAATAGGTTTACTGAGGAAAGACTGACGCCAGCTT
>JAAYVC010000059.1 GCA_012517375.1 bacterium
ATACGTGCACAGCAGCCTGGGATACAGGAGTCCGGAGGAGTTCGAGGCCCTTTACTCCCAGCAAGTTCTTAAGGAAGCAATGTGAAATCTCTAAACTCATTTTACCTCAAATCTGTCTTGACAAATGGGTCGCACTACACCACCTGCGGAAGTTCTGTAACTTGCTCGAATAACCTCGTTGTTTTCATCGCCTTCGTGCCAAACAATTGTCAATCCATCAACGATTTCTGGATGTCCAGCTGCTTTACTATTGACCGTTGAAGCTATATTATATTGTGTAAATGAGCCAATTCCTGTTATCTTACCATCTTTAGAAATCACAGGTGCGGACAACAACCTAATGTATTGATCATTACTGCCTGTAATATACACTATGTATATTACTCCGTTGCTATAGCCTATTGACGGATACTTACCTTCTTCACTGCCGAATTTGTGCATTACGTAACTTGAACCGTTGAGAAGACTATAATAAAGATCGCTAGCTTTAGTTTTGTTTTCCCTTGCCACAATAACGAAAGCGTTTTGACCCAAGGAGACTACCGAAGGTTCTTTTAAACCTGCAAGGACAAAACTAGATAACGGCCATGGTCGCTCTTTATAGAGGTTGAAATGTGAGAATCTAATTTCATTGCCTACAGGAAAAGTAATACATGCATCATCGGTTGCACTGTCTATTGCAATTGATGGAGCTCCTTCCGTCATGTCGCTACTTGTTCGGGTAAGATCTTGTTTATACCACCCATCAACATCAACCATTCGAATGGTTGCACCTGATCCTAATTGACGAGGTTTTTTGTAGATTACAAAGGGGTGGCCCGATTTGTCGAGAGCAATTGCCGGGGTTGTAGCATAGATTGTATTATCAAGACCAAGTGTATACAACCCTCCATCCTCATCATCCAGTAGCATAGTGGACCATTTCTGTCCGTCATTTGAATAAGCATAGTTTAAAGTGAAAGCGCTCCCTAAAAAAGGGACATCTTTGTTACCGTAGCAAAGATGCAACCCACCAAATTGATCGGCTATTAGTTTTCTTCCTGTATTATACTGGGTTGCGTGCACATCTTCGGAAGGTAAAGTAACCGTTGGGGTTGCAGAAACCCACTTGATTCTGTATAAAGCACCCTGACCGGACGCAAGAAGATCGGTGTAGTATAAGGTACTGTAATTGCTAGAACTTGGCTGTGAAATCGGTGAAATTTGAGTAGGTGGATCGGTCGTCATGTCCCACACTTGATAGGTTCCAATAGGAAGACGAAGCTTAATGTGGAAAGTGGGAGTATAAATACCTATAGATCTATTCACGATCATAAAGTGTCTGTAACCATTATAGGGATCATAAAAAATACCGGCACTCAGATAAGCATTATTATCCGATCTAATAGTATCTATGTAGTAGAAATGGGCAATCTTGTAACTTACCATGGGAGCTTCAATATAGGTTCCATAATCACCAGCGTTTCCCATCTCATCAAAGGGATTCCACCAGGCATCGCCCGGTTCGGGCACTTGATCTTGCGCTGCGTAAAGAAACGCTCCCGATAACGCAAGAAGGACGAAAATAAAAGTCTTGATTCTTTTCATTGTACCCCTCCTTAGGGTCGATTGTCGTTGATTGCAACCGGCGCTGCGTTGGCGGGCGCTACGCGGTAGAGCTTGCCCTCGCCCGGCTCGAAGACCTGCGTGAAGACGTAACGGCCGCCTTCCCTGACAAGGGTCTGGGGGCTATCCTTATGAGCAATGTCGGTGAGGGTGAGGGAGTCCTCCTGGGGCCAGTGGCCGGCGTCGAGAGCGACCGAGACCGTGCGGTTGGTCATGTCGGCAATCCCCTCGCGGTTGACGAGCATGAAGTACTCGACACCTATCGGCTCGTAGGGATGGTCGAAGAGCGCAAGGTCCATGTAATCCACGCCCCACACGTCCGTCACATACTCGTGCGGGCAGGGGGAGGCCCAGTTGGGGTCTGTGGAGTTCAGGGAGTAGCCGTTCACCCAGTCAAGCTGCATGAGGGTTGTGTCGATTGCCTTTATCTCGGGGATGAGTTCATCGCGTAAGTAGGTGTATGTTTGATCGATTCTTCCAGTAGGTGAATGCCAATAAGTGTAGAGTGGATCGGAACTGGGTCTTCCAGAATTAAGAAAATGATGATTAGTGACATAGTTTGGATCACTGGCAGGACCTAAACCGAAAGGCCAACCCTGGCAATCGCGCATACCTACTTCAAGGGAACCTCCATTACCTTCAGCATTTGGAATTTGAACCTCCGGGTATTTGTTCGTTTCAGGGGTGGAAAGCCATCTGATGAAGAATATCCCTTTTGCCCCTCTTGAAAGCGCTATATAGATGGCACAACGAAATTCCGGTGGACAAGGTCTTCTTGCACCATTATCTATGACATGGGTGTAATTGACATCTAATCCTCTCCAGGCAGTCCCAATACCCATAAACCAACGTCGTTTTTGGCCTTCGCGTAACGGAGGGGTATTCCCGTATTTCTGCATATAAATGGCAGCGTTCTGGATACCAAGTTTCCTTTTTTCTCTGTCGGGTGCTATTGATAGGGTTCCGTAAAGCATGTTATCAAATATGCCCTGGTCTCCGTAATTAAGTTTCGCCAGTGCCCAGCCCTCATAGTATTCAATAAAGGCATCCAAATCCGGGACTCCCTCAAAGATGTTTACGTCTATCATTGCAAGAGGCCACAGTCCACCTTTACCGACTATCATCCGGTTTTTGCCATCCCAGCCGGTACAAGTGTCTTCCATACCTCTTACTCCATTGTGGTCGGGATTTAGATTGGTAGCCCCGGCGGCATTTTTGCCGAGAAACATTCTGTTTACCGCACCCCAAGCCCCTACTGTAGGTTTGGCATTAACATGAAAACCGACTTCTCCGGCATAGCTCAGTGGATCTTCGGTCATCAAGTTCCAACCCCAAATGTACTTATAGTGGTCTGAATTGTTATTGAAGTGAGAGTTCATATCAATAATAGCATTGTCGATCACCTTATGAAAGGAGGGATCGCCGAAGTATGAATAGTTGTTGGGATCTGTTGAAGTCCCGCTTATTCTTTTGAATTCATCAGGTCCAAAACCGCACCCGCTTGCTCCACTATAGTTCCAGGGTCTGAACATCGTTGATACTTTTTCATTCCAGTTATCAGGATTTCCCTCCCATTCTTTGTGATCGTATCTTGGTTCGTACCCTTCTGTTTGGTGCCAAGGCCATATCCAGTCATCCAGGTCATCTCCTTTATACTTTTTTTGTCCATGACAGTATATCTTTTCAACATATAATCCTAAAGGGATTATGAATATTGAATCGATATCTGGATTGTTAGGGGCATCTGAAAATGAAGGAGTGCAGACTTGATGCAAATAATTACTTTCATAAGGATGGGTTGATGTCGGTGTTTCAGGATACATATCAATCAAGTAACCCGCAAAACCATCCTCAATTCCGATGCAGTTTACCTTGAGATCACGTATCAAACTATACTCGTCTCCCCAAGTCATTCCAACATTTCCATACGGAATACTGTGATTACCTGTTGTTCCTAATCCGCTTAGCCCTATTGGAAAGAGATCAGGTTCGTAATACTCTGCCTTCATCGCAGGCGCCACAGCCAGCGCCAGAAGGCAGAGTGTTAATAGTTTTATAGTTATTTTGTTTTTCATAACCCCTCCTTAGGGTTTGTGGTTTATTGCTACGGGCGCCGCGTTTGCGGGCGCTACACGGTACAGCTTACCCTCGCCCGGCTCGAAGACCTGGGTGAACACAAATCGGTCGCCGTGGCGTTTGAGGGTTCGCGGGTGTTCCTTGTCTGCAATGTCGGTGAGGATAAGCGTATCCTCCTGCGGCCAGTGGCCGGCGTCGAGAGCTACGGAGACCGTCCTGTTTGTCATGTCGGCAATCCCTTCGCGGTTGACGAGCATAAAGTATTCAACACCCACAGGCTCGTACGGATGGTCGAACAAGGCCAGTTCCATGTAGGAGACGCCTGATACATCCATCACATACTCGTGCGGGCAGGGCGAGGCCCAGTCGGGACTTGTCGAGTTCAGGGAGTAGCCGTTCACCCAGTTCAGCTGCATGAGGACTGGTGCTATTGCCTTTATTTCAGGGATGAGGGAGTTCTTGAGATACAGATAAGTGCTGTCTCTTCGATTATCGTGCCAGTATGTATCACCGTCCCCATCGTTCAGCACATGACTTGCACTATTCGGTCCAGTACCATAGGGATACCCGTTATAATCACGAATCCCAACTTCGTAGCCTGTTCTGTCATCCCAGCTCCAATCTATGCAGGGAATAGTCATTTCTGGATAAGCAATTATAGCATCTCCGCCCCCATTTTCGTTAACCGGAGACAAAAGCCAAGGCATAAAGAATATCCCTTTTGCTCCACGTGAAAGTGAAAGATAAACGGCACACCTTATCTCAGGAGGGCAAGGTCTCCTGGCGTAAGCCTTACTGTTTCCATCTATATCAATATGGTACCAGCTTAGCCCTACGCCAGATATCCATCGTCTCTTCTGGCCAGGCTGAAGATTGGAGCTTCCGTATTTCTGCATGTAGATAGCTGCATTGTGAATACCGAACTTCCTTTTCTCGTAACTTGAACCCCCTAATTCATCCCACTCTTCCTTTGTCGGTCCGTAGAGGTACTGATTGAAAAGCGCTTGTTCGCCATAATCATATATCGCCCCACACCACATCTCGCTGTATTCGAGGAAAGCGTCGAGTTGCGGAACTTCGGCAAAGATGTTAATGTCAGCGGCGTTAAGATGATTGCAGCTGCCTTTGGAAATGACCATTCTGTAAGAATCTCCATCTACCCCTCGGACACCCTGATGTTCTGCACCTTCACCCGTAAGTACCCTGTTAACTGCACCCCAGCACCCTTTCTTAACGTCGTAATTCACAAACCTAGCCGTATTTCCCCTAATCGTAGCGGGGTCTTCAACCAGCATATTCCAGCCTATAATGTAGTCTCCATCATCATTGCCTGTAAAGCGATCTTCAAGATCGCTTATACTGATATCTATCATGTCGCACCAGGCTTTATCGCCGTTATACGATTCTCCCTGATAGTCGTATACCTTTCCATCAGGATCGTCTGTACCGTCTGTGAACTCGTCACATCCATAACCATGATATTGATGAGCGCCTACCCAATCACGAAAGATTGTTGCTGGACTGCAAGTATGAGTGCAGTAATCATTCTCATAACGTTTGTGGAGATTATCTTTATCTGTATAAACTGATTTGTCGTGGAAGAAAGGAAGCTCGGTTCCTATACTCTCTATCTGACTTTATTAAAGTATCCCGCCATGTCGTATCATCTCCATCAACATTGACGATTATGCCTTTCCCTATTCTCTCCCATGGAAAAAGTGCATAATCACCTTCGGTTACGTGCCACATGTCTGTTAAATCCAGTTTGTAAATCCTTGCACGACCGTGAACAATTGCTTCTTCAATGTAAAGGCCGTTTAGCATGATATATACTCTCTTACTCGTATCCTGGTCATCCGACGGCATACAAACCTTGTTAAGATAATCGTTGTTCCCAGGAGAATTGGGATTCAAGCCAATCATATAACTTGGCATTGCATCCGAACACCCTATGCAGTTCACCCCAAGGGAGTAGATGAGAGACTGTTCGTTGTTGGTTCCTTGATCCCAGTACCAAATTCTTTCTTCGTTTTGATCCTTTACGTGTCCATAAGGGCAGTTAAAACCGTCCGGGTCACCACCTGTATAATTCAATCCAGTCAACCCGATGGGGAAAAAATCGGGCTTGTAGTAGCCTGCCTTGAGAAAGGTTACGACACTTACTAAAGCTATGCAAGCGACCAGGAGCTTGCTTTGAAGTTTTAAGGATTTCATCTCATCCTCCTAGCGAACCAGCACTACTTTGGCTGTTTTTAATTGATTGCGGCTATCCAACGCCTGGATGAAGTACACCCCAGGCGGGTAGTTAATGCCCCACGTCATAGCTCCCTCAATTCCGCCGCCTCTGATTCGATCAACCTTGCGGCCTGAAACATCGAAGACATTAGCGTGGAAGCCCTGGGGTAGACCTTGATAGTGAAGTACAACATAGCTGCCGATGGAGTGAGGAACATTCCAGCCGTTGTCGGATTCGACAATCGGGTTTTCTATGATACCAAGGAGACCGAGGGAGTCAGTTTTAATTAAGCAAAGGTCACCATCTTTTTCACCCGTTAAGATAAAGCCTTTGTCGTTGGTTTTAGAAACACAATTGAGAGAGCCTGAACCATAACTTCTTTCCCACTTAGCAATACCATTAGAATCAGTTTTAATTAACCATGTACTCCCTTGAGTGTTGTCGTTTAAACACCTTTGAGCTAACAATTCACCTGTAAGAACATAATTCAGGGTAACTGTTTCTTGTACATGGCTGCCATTCCTGTATTCATGTGTCCAAAGGGTATCGCCTGATACGTCAATTTTAAGCAAACCAAAGTTCGCTAGAGCAATAAATTGTCCTTCACTAGTTTCTCTTACACATCGACCAATTTCGTAATCGCCCCAATTCTCTCCACCTTGAACATACGACCATTGTATTTCACCTAAAGAATCTGTTTTTAGCAACCAAAAGGCTTGTTTTGCGTTTTCGAAAGTAGTGTCACCGAGATATCCTACAGCAAGGTATCCTCCATCCGAAGAACTCTCAACGAAGTGGCCCAAACTATAAGTCCAACCCGATAACAAGTATGATCTAAACCATAAACTGTCTCCGGTTGAATCCGTCTTTATTAATACAAGTTTGCCTAGATAATCTACCGTTGCACCAGTGAGAATGAAACCGCCATCTTGAGTAGGTCTAACACAACGGGAGTAGAAACCGTAATCCTTTGACCATAAAGTATCTCCTGATGAATCCGTTTTTGTTAAATCAGGCACACCCGCAAGGATATAGCAGCCATCATCTGTTTGCTCTACCCATTTACCACCCCCAATTGTATCCGCCCACATTATTTCACCTAGGCTGTCCGTTTTAATTAGCCATCCTGGCGAACCCCCGATTACACCTGAGACTATGTACCCACCGTCGGTTGTCTGTTGTGCGCATCTTCCGAGTTCGCCTTTTTCACTACTGCCGTAGGTTCTCATCCACCCGGCGTAAGCCATGCTTGCGGCCAGCAGGGTTATTAAAGCTAAACGTTTCATCGCATCCTCCAATTGGTTTATACCCAAATGTTAAGCTTTTTGAGTTGTTTTTCAAGCGCATTTATCAAATGCTCAATTAATCCTCTAAGTTTAGACTGTCTGCCAAACTATCAATAATCAGGCTGTCTATAAGCTCTGTTATATCTACAAACTCTATTATGTATATATGCTCAGCGTTGGTGGAGTCGCCGTCATCCATGAACGACGGTATGCAAACCCGATATAAGTAATTGTTTTGATTGCGACATATAGTAGTATCGAAGCTTCCGATGTAACGGATGTACGCATCCTGCCCGCCTATGCAGTTCACGCCGAGGGCAAAGATGAGGGACTTCTCGGCATTCCATGTCCATTGGTTAGGTCTTACATTGCTGTAAGGGCAATTGTCCTGATGTGGAAAGGGAAGATTCCCAGTAAAGTTCAGACCGGTCAATCCTATCGGGAAGAAATCTGGTTTGTAGTAGCCTGCCTTGAGCAAGGCAACGATACTGACTAAAGCTATGCAAGCGAAAAAAATCTTACTTGAGTTCTTTGTTGATTTCATCTCATCCTCCTCGTGCTAGCGAACCAGCACTACTTTGGCTGTTTTTAATTGATTGCGGCTATCCAACGCCTGGATGAAGTATACACCTGCGGGTATTACCCTGCCTCCAGCGTCTCTTCCTTCCCATAAGATCCTTTCTTCACCAGGTTTTAGTTCTAAGGCGTTCACCCTACGCCCGAGTGCATCGTAGATGAACACCATCATTGTCTGATTCTCACCTCCTTTCCGTGAGAAAAAGAGTTCCACTTTATCCCTGAAGGGATTTGGAGAAGCCTTTAGAACGCATTCCTCAAATGGTTCCGGCGTCTCCTCGATGCCCTCGAACACCTCCAGCGTATCGAACAGCTTTCCGTAGATGTTGAAATTGCCTTCATGGTTGTCCGTCCAGACCAGCAGGTACTTATCACCTCCAAACGCAATAGCAGGCTGTTTATCTACCGGACTTTTTTGCACAACATAGCCAGATTTGAGAATCCCGCCGAGCGTGTCTACTTCTATTGCATAAAGGTGACTGGTGTTGTTTGAGAAACGATTCTCCCAGCAGCACACGAAGTTTTCCTTGCCGTATGCCGCATCAGGAGAATACAGCTTTATTTCATCACCCAAGTCAGCTATCGTCGCTGAATCCTTCACAGGCATACCGGTCGAATCCAACAGGTCAAAACCGATTTTATATTTATTCTTACTAACACCCATTTCCCATATTTCGCTTGCCAAGAAGAAATTTGTTTTACTTGAAGTAAGGGTTTGATATTTAATGCACCCATCATCATTAGGGTTACGGTATACATCCCGGCCCAGCTGGAAGTTCCATCCTATGCCTTGGATTATCATGCTATCATCGAGAAAAACACCAGAATCCCAACAAGAAGTTATGACCAGAAATCTTTTGCCACCCCAGCAGCCTGTTGAAGGTTCGAATTCGCCGTGAACGGTGGATGACAGCCATATATCCTGTTGAGCTGAACCTGTGCTATCAAGACCTACGCACATGCTCCAGGCGTGAAAATCCTCCGGTGTCTCGTGACTAGCCTTAAATAAAGAAAAGAAGTGTTCTTTACCGAACATTACAATCGGAGCACTTATTGCCAAACACTCAAGGCTTCCGACTATCCCAACCGTATTATACAACGAATCTCCTGGGCGTGAAAACTCTCGATGTACAACACCCCAAACGTCATTTCCAAACTCATCATAGCCTACCATTTTCCTTGCCTCAACCGCAATCCTGTCAGGCGCTGCTGCCAAGCACGGGTAACGAACCGGACCGGGGTAGGTTCCTTTGTTTAACAATTCTACTTCGTTGGTCAGAAACTCTCCTTTATCGTCCACCCTTATGCCGCGTATAGTTCCCTGGGCATCATCCTGCCAAACCACCCAGAACGCCTCGCCGTCCCAGCACACGTCCGGGTAGCGCTGGTCGCCTGTAGCCGTTGTTATAGGGAACTCTAAAGAACTTGCTCTAAGAAGAGCAAATGCCATTCCTAGGATTGTTATCACTATTTTTTTCATTTCGTTACTCCTCTGTAGTTTTCGTGCTGGCATCTTAATGCCGATATCCCTGCACGATAATACTTCAATTTCAAACCCTGTTTGAATGATAACATCATTTTTCGCTAAAACAGACCAAGCACGATTAACTCTACTCTTGATTGTGCATTGTTAATGGGATTTCCTCTAAGTATTCCTTCTTGACTGCCCGCTTTGAGAGGCATACCTGCTTCCTCCTTTACAGTCCATTATTCACCCTCTATTAAGTCTTCCTCCTGTCGAATATGTAATTGTATTTTTTTCTCAACCTTGTCAAGTATTGTGACTGATAATTGCTTTTTTTATACTACCGATAGTATCTTCGATTGCCTGAGGTTCATAACAAAACTGCCGCAAGCCCAGAAAAAGTTGCATCAAATTACATAATAACTGCAGTCGCGTTCAGGTTCGATTTGTTTAAGGTTGACAGGCATCCTCTTCGGAATATCCTTGAGCATGCGAATTTTATGGATAGATGACGAGATTGCCCTTCTCAAGCCCCACATATACGGCTTGAACGAAAGGGGGTACGAGGTAGAAACCGCGGCAAACGGTCCTGACGGCCTCGAACTATTGAAAAAGAAGGACTTTGATCTGGTTCTACTGGATGAGATAATGCCCGGCATGGACGGCATTGAAACGCTTACGGCGATAAGGGCGGAAAGCGAGGATATCCTTGTTGCGATAGTCACCAAGAGCGAGGAGGAGGAACTCGTCGACTCGGCGTTCGGGAAACTTGCAGACGATTTTATCATAAAGCCCATCTCGCCCACTCAACTCGGTTCGGTCATAAAAAGGCTTCTCGAACGCAAGAAGCTCGTCAAGGACAACATGAGCCGCGAGTACACCCAGGAGATGGCCTCTACGGATATGCCCGCAACGTGGGAGCAGTGGGTCGAGGCGTACCGCAGGGACGTGCGCTGGGAGCTTCGCTTCAAGCGCTTCGGCGACGAGGGCCTGCGGGTCCTCGGCGACGAACAGCGAGACCAGATGCGGCGCGAGTTCAGCCTTTTTATCGAGCGCAATTACCCCGGCTGGATAAAGGGCGAGGCTGGCCCTACTCTATCACCGGCAGTACTCTCAAAGTACATTCTGCCGATTTTAAAAAGCGGCAGAGAGGTCGTCTTCTTCCTGTTCGACTCCATGCGGCTCGACCAGTTTCAGGTTCTTCTTCCCTTCTTCAAGGAATACTTCGACACGAAGGTCGAATACACCTGCTCTATACTGCCTACTGCAACTCCTTATGCTCGCAACGCGCTCTTTGCGGGGCTCTACCCTCAGGAGATAGCCGAGCGCTATCCTTCGTACTGGGTCTGGGACCAGAAGGGCCAGAACCGCTACGAGGAGGAGCTTCTGAGGGAGCTGTTGAAGAGGGAGCGAACGCCGGCATCCACCCTCTACCTCAAGAACCAGCGCAGCCAGGACGCCGCGAGGGACGCGGACACGCTCATCTCTCGCAACGAGAAGCTCAAGATATTCATACTCAACTTCCTGGACGCGCTCATTCATTCCGTGAAGCCCAATACCCTTCTTGAGGAGATGGTGCCTTCGGACTACGCGCTCGTCGACATGACAAGAGGCTGGTTCGCGAACTCCATCTTCCCCAACCTCATAGAGACGCTTTCGGAAAGAGGCGTCGCGGTCGTTCTAACCACCGACCACGGGTTTCTCAGGGTCGAACACCCCACGATAATCAAGGGCGGCAGGGAGATATCGGCCAACCTCAGATACAAGTACGGTCCTGCCCTCACGGTCGACCCGAAGGACGCCGTGAACCTTTCTGACCCTAGGGTCTACAAACTTCCGGGCTTTTCGAGACAGACCAACTTCGTTATAGCGAAGCGCGATTCGTATTTTATATATCCCACTAAACCCAAGGAGTACGAGGCGCAGTATAAGCACACGCTTCAGCACGGCGGCATATCGCCCGAGGAGATGATACTTCCATTGGGAATCTTTACCCCGCGATAAAGGAGCTATTGAATGTCAAAAAAAGAGACAATCGGAGTGTTCTTCGGATGCACCACTACGGGTGCGCCGGAGCTTCTAAAGGGCCTTGAGGGATTTCTTGCCAAGGCGAAGATAGCCTACCTTCCTCTAGGCAAGGATATCTGCTGCGGCGTGCCCCTTCTATTGTCAGGTTACGCGGAGGAAGCCAAGACGCATGCGGAAAAAGTGGCTGATGTACTGAGTGCGGCAGGCATATCAAGGCTCGTTACATCGTGCCCGCACTGCTACGCGATGTTCTCGTGCGAGTTCGAGCCCAGGTTCGGCATTAAGCTCGGCTTCGAGGTTCTGCACTTCGTCGAGTTCGCGAGCGAGCTTCTGGATAAGGGAAAGCTCAAGTTAAGAAACCACAAGGACGCAAGGATACTTTATCACGACCCGTGCGGCATCGGAAGACAAGGCAAAGGGCTTTTCGATGAGCCCAGAAAGGTTCTTAGAGAATGCGTTGAGATAGTGGAGGCGGACAGAAACAGAATGCTCGGTACGTGCTGCGGAGGAGGAGGTCTTCTGCGGGCGTCGCTGCCTAAGCTTGCTGTAGCCGCGGCAAGGCGCAAGATAGCTGACGACGTTCTGCCCAAGGATGTTGGGACTATCGTAACCTCGTGTCCGTTCTGCACGCTGAACCTTTCGGACGGCGCAGCCGAGATTGAGGGAAAGAAACTGAACGTCTTCGACCTGCCGCAGTTTCTCAGCGAGAATATGGAGGAACGATGAGCGAAAACGGAATCCAGTTTAACGAATATAAACGCAATATCTACAAGGCTCTTAAGGACAAGTTCCTGCGGACCGCACTCGAGCGTGCGGTAAAATCGTTCAGGGAGAACCGGGATAAGGCCCTTCAAGCCTTCCCTGAGGTAGTGGAGAAGCGCAAGATTCTTCAGGACGTAAAGGACAAGGTCATTGACAATCTCTCGGAGTACACCGCCCGCGCCCGCGAGGCGCTCGAAAAAAACAGGGCAAAAACCTACTTCGCGGAGGATGCGGAGAAGGTAAACGAGCTTCTGAAGAAGATAATAGGAACCGGCAAAACGATAGTCAAGGCGAAATCGATAACGTCCGAGGAGTTCGAGTTCAATCATGTCATGACCGAGCACGGCAACGCCGTATACGAGACCGACCTCGGCGAGTTCATTGTCCAGCTTCTGGACGAACGTCCCATGCACATACTTGCGCCTGCCGTACACGTTCCCAGGGAGCGGACTGCTGAGATTTTCTCAAAAGTTGCAGGACGAGAGATGCCAACAGATCCTGAGAAATTGACGATGTTTGCAAGGGAGTTTCTTAGAGACAAGTACTTCAAGGCCGATGTGGGGTTCTCAGGCGCAAACTTCATCACGGCGGATACCGGAACCATCTTCCTCGTGGAGAACGAAGGCAACATCCGTTTTGCAACTAACGCGCCTGAGGTTCATGTTGCTGTCATCGGCGTTGAGAAGCTCATGCCCTCCCTCTCGGATGCAATGCTCGGGCTCGAGGTTCTCATGCGCTACGCCGGATACCTGGTTACATCCTACGTCTCCATGATCTCTGGTCCTTCGAAGACCGGGGATATTGAGAAGGTTATTGTCTATGGCGCGCACGGACCAAAGGAGCTGCACGTCATCTTCCTCGATAACGGCAGGACTAAAGCGGCGAAAGACCCCGTATACAGGGATATGCTCAGGTGTCTGAGATGCGGGGCGTGCATGTACGAGTGCGCCATATACCCACTTGTCTCAGGACACTGGGGCTACCGCTACATGGGAGGTATAGGAGTGCCCTGGACCGCTCTCGTGTCTGGAGGTCTGGAAAAGGCGGCGCCTTTGGCTTATTCCTGCGCCCTTTGCGGTCGCTGCAAGGAGGTCTGTCCTGCAGGAATAGACTCCTCTAAGCTCATCGAGAGGCTCCGGGACGATTTGAAGAAAGAAGGTCTGGTTCCGGAGTTCATCAGAGACATGGCGGAAACGCTAATTAAGACCGGAACCCCTTATCCTAAGAAGGAGAATTGATGCCAAGACTCGCTGTAAAGCCCGTAAGAGAAAGCGTAATCAGCATATTCGAGAAGCTTGGAGCGCCTAGAGAGAATGCGGAGATAACGACTGACGTTCTCGTTGCGTCCGACAGAAGGGGAATAGAGTCTCACGGCCTTGCAAGGCTCGGACGCTACGTGGGCGATATAAAGAAAGGAGCCATAGACCCGAAAGCCGAACCGCAGATACTAAAGGAGACGCCGGGAACGTTGATGGTAGATGCAAAAGCTGGACTCGGACAGGTTGCAAGCGTGAAGATAATGAAAGCCGTTATGCAGAAGGCAAAAAAACAAGGAATCGCATCTGCCGTAATCCGAAATTCGAACCACTACGGAATTGCAGGATACACGGCGATGATGGCTCTCAAGCAGGACTTGATAGGAATGTCCGTGACGAACACCGCTCCACTGGTAGTGCCCACCTTCGGCAAGGACGCGGTTCTCGGAACGAATCCTGTGGCTATAGCGGTTCCCGCAGGCAGGGAGAAACCCTTCGTTCTCGATATGGCGACTTCAACCGTGCCGAGGGGAAAGCTCGAGGTCTACGAGAGGCAGCAAAAGAAGATGCCTGAGACCTGGGCCACAGATGAGCTAGGTCACTCTTCTACGGATCCGGCAAGAGTTCTCAAGAACATGATAGAACGCAAGGGTGGAGGACTTGCTCCTCTTGGCGGACCGGGCGAGGAATCCGCAGGATACAAGGGCTACGGCCTTGCCGCAGTGGTCGAGATACTTTCAGGAGGCCTGGGGCTTGCCTCAATGCTGACAGAGATTTACGGCAGGAAGGACTCACCTCCCGATGTCTCGCACTTCCTCATGGCGATCGATCCCGCGGCATTCGGCAAACTTGATGAGTTCAAATCGAGAATGGATTCGTTCATAAGGATGCTGAAGGACGCTCCGAAAGCGGAGGGCGAGGAGCGAATATGGATAGCGGGAGAGAAGGAATGGGAGGCCGAGGAACGAAACAAGGACGAAATCGATCTCGATGAACCGACGTTAAATAAGATAAGGGAAATTGGGGCCGATTTGGGCGTCTCGATTGCTTTTTAGAATCCGGTCAGCAGGATTAAGAGCTTGGCTGTTTTTTCTGGGTAATCCAGAGAACGACAGCAACGATGCCTGCAAGAGCCACTATGCCGATTATGGACGAATAGGGATGTGAAATCCGGTTAGCGGCGCCGTTTGTGAAAAGATCCGCGAGCAACATCTGGGGAAGCATTGCAAGCACAGGCGCAAGAAGGTTCCTGGTAAGTCTTGCAATAGCCGCAAGAAGGACTCCCATCAGGAGCGTGTAGGGGAATATTCCGCCCCAGAAAAATCCCCATGAGGCGTAGACTGAAGGCAGCGTAACATCCATTCCCCAAGTAAAAAGGGGTGATATGCCGTAGAGGAGACCGCATCCCAGTACTGCGGGAAGGAATCCGTAAGAACGCTCGAAATGCGAAGCAATCCAGCCTCTGTAGAAAAACTCTATAGCGAGAAGATGAAAAAAGGTTCCAAGCAAGTAAGCAATAAAGTTCAAGAAAGGCGGAAATCTTAGTGTCTGGCCTGAACCAAGAGAACGTGAAACCGAAATCCAAGCTAGGAACAGACCCAGGGTCAATCCCATTATTAAAGCGGCGCCGATTCTCCTTTTGCTTATTCCAATATACTCCAGCGTCTGTTTCTCTGCAAGCCTGATGAATAAAAGAGGCAGTACGAAAAACATTAAATCCAGAAGCGGTGTAATCCATTCTAACATCAGAGGCGCAAATGAACCGCCTGCGCGCGCTATCTGGAGTACGGCTCCGGAAAGCGCCCACATGGAAAAAGGTGCAATATCAGTCCATCTGGGGTTCCATCTAAATATCTTGAATTGACTTATCGCATCGTTATCTGGCATTGCGCTTATTTTCCTTTACTTCTGGATATTGTCAACACTAAGCATACAGAAATACGGAGCTTCTAGTTGTTGAATGATTGACAGGCGTGTATATATGGATATCCTTATTTCGTGAGCAATAAAATACTCGAAGGAATAAAGGCGATTTCATTCGATTTCTGGTACACCATAGCTCGTTACGAAACCGAGGCTGAGTGGGGAAAACAGGACAGGATAAGGGTAGAGGCTTTCTCGAGAATACTTCGCGATTACGGAATAGAATTGTCCGAAGAACAAATAGAGGTTACGCTTCTTGAGGTCGGAACCGAATGCGAAGCCGAACGACTGACAAGTGAAATAGAGGTTCCATCGCGTGAAGTAGTTTCAAGAATCCTTACAAGGCTTGGACTACGCAAACGTATAGCTGGCGGTCTTTCCGTGCTCCTCAGGGCATTCGATGAAGCGCTTCTCCAGGTGAAGGTTGTGCCCGAAGCAAATGCAATGGAGGTGCTTGCAGAGCTTAAAAAAAGAGGCTATCCGCTGGCACTCCTTTCGAATACCTCGCACGGACATATTATAAGGCGTATAATGGACAGAGAGGGTTTGAGCCAGTTTTTTTCCCATCTTCTGTACACCGACGAAATAGGCCCGAGGAAACCCAACCCTAAGGCTTTCGAGATAATGCTCGAACGTCTGGGTTCAAAAGCGGAAGAGACCATGCACGTCGGTGACAGGCACGAACTAGACATACTTGGTTCCAGACGTTCACACATAAGGAGTGTTTTATACATACCTCTAGGTAACTGCTGGCAGGACGGCATGCCTAAACCCGATTTCTGCATTCATAACCTGAGGGAAATTATTAAGGACGAGGGGGGCGAGGAGGGCAAGGAGGTCTAGTACTCAGAAGAGACTACAACTGAATTACTGAATTGATGTTTTTCTGGAGGTATAAATGGATTCGACGAATATTTGTCTGGCATTCGTTGCATTGATTATAGCGGTCGCGTCGTTCGTAAGCACAGTTTATGCATCTTACCTTCTGGGGAAAAGGGAGGATAAAGGTACTCTTGGATTCCTGCTTGGTTTCTTCATGGGCTGGCTTGGATTGCTCATCATGTGCATGATAACGAGGGATGCACACTCACCTGAGGGGAAAAAGACACTTTCTCCAGAACTTGTTTCGCTGCATAGCTGCGGCGCATGCGGAAAACCCACTCCTGCAACAGCGCATTTCTGTTCTAACTGCGGACAAAGATTGAACACGCCTCGCGATCCGTCCTACGACACACCGATACTTTCAAGCTGGAATCAGAATTCTACCCAGAATGTTCGCTGCTCGAGATGCCGCAGCGCGTCTCCACCCGGTTCAAATTTCTGCATACACTGCGGTCAGCATGCCGGTTAGAGGCTATTTTTTTGCGACTGCCTCTTCAGGGAATTAAGATTTAAGGGGTATAGAAGCGACATCATCAGTCCGCGAACCTCGCTCTTTAAGGACGATATGTAGAGTTCATCCTTGGCGTCGCATATCTCGCTGCATACAGGGAAAGGATCCCTGCCTACCCTGGAGATGAATTCGTGGTGCTCCCGACTGAACCATATGTCTCTCGCTCTCTTCTCGCGGATATTTCCGAACGAATACTCGCCCATTGCGGTGCATGCTATGAAATTGCCAACAGGGTCGACATTTACGAAATAGTGATAGGGACAGCGGAACAGGGAGTGCCTGCCTTCTATAGCGCCCATAAGCCTCTCGAGAATTCTTTTAATTCTTTCGGACTTTCTATCGACGAGTCCCATACGGACTATCTCGTTTCTGAGCCAGCGCACCTGGGATTTGGAGGGTTTCAGCGATTCTCCAACAGGAATCATGTGGGTGCGCGCGATTTGTCTGCCCTTGAATACTGTCTTGCCAACCGCTTCGGTCGTGTTCTCCCAGACAATACCAAAGGCAAGACCGTCAAGTTTTTCTTTTGCTACGAATCTGTACATATCGGGTATATGCTCGATGTTCAGTCTTGTCAATACCGCATAGATGTCGATTGAAGGATAGGGCGAACCAAGTTCCTCTTTGGCTTGTTTGAGAATCTCTATTCCCCTGCGTGACCGCTCCCAGGCCCCTTTCACGCCCCTAAGCTTGTCGTTCATCTCGTCAGGGGAATCTACGGAAAACCGAACATCCGAGACGCCGGCTTTAATGAGTTCTTTAGCAATCTCGGGCGTCATCGCCATTCCGTTCGTTATCAGATTGCATCCCGTGAACTGGCGGATGTAGCGCACTATCTCCGGAAGGTCCCCGCGAAGCAAAGGTTCAGTGGATGTGATGCGGAAACGCTTCACGTGGAGATCCTTAACGAGCTGGTAGACCATATCCTTAATCTCGTTCGTCGTGAGTTTTTCGGATTCCTTCTGCCAGTGCATCTGCCACCGCTGACAGATGATGCATCTCTGGTTGCAGACCGTATTCACGGAAAGGTTTGCCACAGGCGGGTAGCCTTGTGAAAAGAGCCTCACTTCTTCAACTGCGCGCTTAAGATTCATGGTTTATTTTAATCATCAAGAGATTCAAGGCAATATCTTAATATCCGTTTTTGCCTGAGTTAATGAAACTTCGAATAATTGAGAGTTGACCAGCATTACTAGGAAAACCTTGAGTATGTGTCAATTGGATTATGGCAGCAAACCGGAAACCAGCTTACCTTTTTTTATTACCGCCTTTGGCCGGAAATCGAGAGTGAGATAGGGGTCTTTATCAAACACCAGGAGGTCGGCCTCGAGTCCATCCTTTATCGAGCCTATCTCGTTCTCCGCGTGCAGCGCATACGCGGCGTTAGAGGTGTAAGCCTGAAGAGCTTCTTCTACCGTAATTCGCTCTTCTTTAATAGGGTGGTTCAGAAAAGCCTTAATACCTTCGTCAGGATCGGGAGTCGTTATGGGAGCGTCCGAGCCTGCAGCAAGCTTTATGCCAGCCTTCTTAGCTGAACTGAAAGGATTCGTCCATCTTCTGCGCTCACCCAACCTTTCGGAATACATTCCCGTATCCCATCCCCATATAATCTCGAAAAGCGGCTGGACGGAAAGAATTATTCCGAGACGCGCCGTCTTCTCTATCAAGTCAGGAGGAAGAAGCTCCGCGTGTTCAATCCTGTGTCTCAGCGGATTCCCCTTACCTATAACTTTTTCGTAAACGTTCAATATCAGCTCAATGGCTTCGTCGCCTATGGCATGGAAGGTCATCTGAAGCCCTGCATCGTTCGCGGACTGCACCAGCTGATAAAGTTCTTTTTTTGAAAAATAGAGTATTCCATTATTACCTGGCGCGTCGCTATAGGGCTCTCTCAATGCAGCCGTTCTCGACCCTAAAGAACCGTCTATCAATATGCAGCCGCCGAGTCTTGTCAGATTATATTCGCAAACTCTCTTGATATCCTTGTTCTGGGGAAAGATATGTGCAGTAAGCTTAAGTCCTGCTCCGAGAGAGTTGATTATTTCCACGTCATCCAGAGTCATGTCGTTGCCGGTCATAATTCCGGCAGACGTCACACCTTTAGAAAGCAAATCATGGTCTGCGAGTTTGAATGCTTCAACTCTTATATCCCGAGGTATTCTTTCCTGCATTCGCTCCACGGCAAGCTCGTTGAACCGGCCTATCAAGGGTTCATTTGCCGTCTCGATAGGCTGATCGTACAATAGCCAGCGTCTTGCGGCCCTATTCATGTATACGGAATGCCCGTCCTCCCTCCTTACGAAGATGGGAATATCCTTAGAAATCCTGTCAAGCTCGTCTGAGGAGGGTTCCCAGTTGGATTCTTTTAGTCTTTCTGGAGCAAGATTAAAAGCGTATAGAAAACCGTGCTCCTGGGCTTCATTGAGTTTCTCTGCAAGCATCTCCAGGACTTCGTGAGACCTTGAAACCTCCCTGAGGTCGAGAAACAAAAGCAAGAGACCGTGTTCGAGAAGGTGAATGTGGGAATCTATATATCCTGGAAGCAGAAACTTATTCTCAAGAATCATGCATTCAGGCATTGATTCGAAACGGCCGGTTTTGATAATACCGTTATCATCGATAAGAAGATCCGCGTTCTTAGACTCCGACGGCGGAGTATGCAATCTTGAATTGCGGAAAAGAATCATGATGACTCCAGAAGACTCGCAATCTCAATGTGAGAAGTTTTTGGAAACATATCAAGCAAGGCTGCCCTGGTTAATGAGTAACCTGCTTCGTTAAAGTAGGCTAAGTCTCTAGCCCACGTAGAGGGGTTGCATGATACATAGATTATCTTGGCAGGTTTCTTTACGAGGGTTTTGGATATCAACTCTGGCGCCAGTCCCTTCCTGGGCGGGTCAAAGATACATACGTTAAAATTAACTGCATCAATGAGTCTCGCGGCATCTCCCTGTAGCCATTCTACGTTTGATAAACCGTTTATCTCTGCGTTGTGCTTGCCATCCTGGCATGTCTTTTCTGACGACTCGATAGCCTTTATTTCTTTGACGTATTTAGCAAGGGAAAGCCCTATAAGACCGACTCCGGCATATACGTCGCATACAACTTCATCTCCCCCTGGGTCAAGATAGGCTTTCACAATCTCAAGAAGTTTCAATGCCTGAGAATGATTTGCCTGGAAAAAGGACTCGAAGGAGACCCTTAATCTGAGACCTGCAACTTCTTCTATAAGATGCCCCGCACCGCTTATGACGTGCGTCGCGCCGCCTGTGATTCTGTTGCCTTGTTGAGGGTTGACGTTGTGAACGACGCCCGAAATATCGCCCATTCCCTCAAGCATTTTTTTAACTGTTTCATGCTCTAATGAATCCTTGAAAGTGACCAAGCCGACAAGACGGTCTCCCAGACTTGATCTTCTGAGTATGACATGACGCAGATTCCCTTTGCCCGTAAGTTCGTTGTAGCAAGGTTCATCCGACTCGCCCAGGAGAAGGCGCACTCGCTTCAAGTCCTGCATGCATGCACTATCGAGTACCGGGCACTCCTCGATATCGACGACCTTGTGGCTCTTTGCCCTGTAGTAACCGATCAAGGGAGCAGGTCTATGCCCGGCTACAGGATGCTCGCTCTTGCTGCGGTATTCCCATTCTTTTACTGAAGGGTACGGCTCGAATGAATCGAAGCTAATCTTGGCCTGCCTCGACAGGATTTCCTTAACCATTCCTTCTTTTATCCTCACCTCTTCTTCGTACGAGACGTGCTGGAACTGGCATCCGCCGCATACACCATAATGTCTGCACGGAGGTTGAATCCGGGACGAGGATGAATCAAGATACTCGACGACGCGACCGACTGAGTAGTCCTTCTTTTCTTTTACGACGTCTACTTTCACGCGTTCACCGGGAAGTGTATAAGGAATAAAGATGATTCTTCCGTCCGGAAGATGTCCCAGGCCGTCTCCGCCCGATATTACTTTTTCAACCTGAATATCAAGAGATGACTTTACCATGCAATCAGCGTATTTCGGATTATGTCCTCGCGAACAAGTTTGAGCAGCCGATTCAGAGCTTCCTGTTCGTCAAGACCGGCTTCGTAATCTTTGTTAACCGAATATCCACCGCCCCAAAGGTTGCTGTTTTTAATCATGTCCTTGCAATCTGCAGTGTAGTTAATGCTGTAATTCCATTTCAGGACGTTTCTCGAAGCGTCAAAAACCGAAGCGGTTTTTTTGTATGCAGTTATCTCGATCTTCAAAACCAAATCAGCGGAAGCGTCAGGAGACACTCTCAGCCTGCCGCTTTGGGTAAATCCGGAAACCAGTTCGTCAAAAAGCCTCTCCGCGAGAAGGGGCTGAAGGGTTTTGTTTTCGATTTGAGATATATAAATCGTTTTCAAATAAGAAGGAAGAAGCGAACTTGTTGAATAGCCGCAGCATGAGATGAGAAAAAGGAATACGAGCGAGAGATTTTTCCGCATTCTGAATTATCCAGTCTATCGTAGGAAAGTCAAGTCTATTGAACAGTTGCGATGAAGCTTTTATTAGCGAAACGCAGGCAATGGATACTCGAAAACAATCACCTTTTCGATGTCCTTGCTTCTTTTCATACCAAATCTCTCGAGTATTCCCTTCTTGCGCTCTGAAACCGCAAAAGCGTCCATGTAATCATCGCTGGCTTTTTGTTCAAAACGTCTTTGTGCAAAAACCGAGAGTTCAGAAACCGACTCCTCAGAACCCTCGAGAAACGCTACTTCATAATTGAGGGACGAATACCTGTTCTTTAAGAGAACTAGTACACCCCCTGTGTCTTCCGTTGAAAAGACGAACCCTTCTTGCGCCAATCGGCTGAAGAGCTCTTCCGTAAAGTCATAGAACTCCCAGGTGTGAGGAAGAAGCTTTTTAGAAAGATGGTACTCTTCGCTTTCCTGGATGATGCACCATGCTTTCTTGATCATTTGTTCACCTCGGAGAGTTACGATATTCAAATCTTCCCTCAAAGGAACTCCGGGACTCCCGTAGTCCTCATAGAATTGAAACAAAACACGCTCCACGAAGCCCAAAGACTTGCTGATGGAGATGCTGGCTTTATTCCTGTCTGCAGTTGAGAGCCTTATGCTCCGTGGATGAGTGGCAAGAGCCATCTCGAGCTGGCGCTTCGCTATCTCCATGCCCAGACCTTTCCCCCTCTCCTCCTCTGCGACCCTTATAGCCTCGAACCATAGTTCTCCTTTAGAAAGCTCGGTTGTCTTGGTAATGCCGACGATTTTTTTTCCCGCCTCGGCTACGAACAGCCCCTTCTCAGCAAGCCAGGTATCGATGAAAAGGGGGACGTAGTCCCATCCTTCCCACGTGTGGGTGGCGATTTTAAGGATGCCGTCCCTGTCCTGGGGAATCGCTTCTCTGAGAACCATTATACCGCGACCTTTTTCCAGCGTCCGGTCGAAAAGAATATGCCGTTTACTGCAGTCTCTGCGACAACGGAGATACCGATGGCCAGCCAGATACCGGAAGTTTCGAGCTTTGCGACGATGCCGAGAATGAGCGCGAGGGGCAGTTTAACCGCCCAGTTGCCTATAACGGATGCTACCGCAGGTCCAATTGTGTAGCCGGCTCCATACTGAGCGCCCATCCAGGCATTAGATAACGGAACGAACAGAAGGAAGGGCGCAACAATCCTGAGATAACGTGAACCTACATCGATTACCTCAGCCTGACCAGGACTGAACAGAGATACCAGCCACCTTGCGCCCAGAAAGATTGCGAGCGACAAAAAAAACTGCAAGAGTATTCCTGCGATATAGCTCGAACGAACAACCCCTTCAGCTTTTGAGACTGAACCTTCTCCAAGGGATTGACCCACAAGGGATTGAGTCGCTACGCTCAATCCTACGAGAAAAATGAAAGGTATTCCAATGATGCGCAGACCTACCGTAAATGCTGCCTGAGCCGTAACCCCGAACACGGCGGCAACTGAAAACATAAGCATGCCTGTTAACGGTCTGGTTATTCCCTGTATGAGAGCAAAAAAACCTATTTTTAGGAAACTCCAGATGAACTGTATCTTGGGAACAACGAACGTCAAAAGTCGCTTCCTGGACGCGGTAACGACTGCAAGAATCAATCCGGAAAAGGACGCTATGCCTGTTGCAACACCTGCTCCTAGCACGCCTAACTTCGGGAAACCTAGCCAGCCGAAAATGAACAGTGGATCGAGTGCGATGTTGATTACGTTCGCAAGAAAAGAAACGATAAGCGGAGAAAGACTGTCACCGGTCGCTTGAAGCCCGGTATAGATTACGGTCGACATATATACGATGGGAAGGATTGAAAAAAGCGCTATAAGGTAAGGCGTGCCGATGGCAACAACTTCTTTGCCCGAACCGAAGAGCGTCAATATAGACCTGCTCAAAGGAATGCCTGCAACGGCAATAACAATACCGAGAACGACTGCTACAACAAGGCCGTTGAATAAGTAAACCCTTGCCCTCTCCACATCTTTTGCACCGGTATAGCGGGCTACAAACGCCATTGTTCCTGCAGTTGAAAGTTGTGAGAGCGCTATCAATACGCCGAATACCGACCCCGATACTCCAACCGCCGCAAGAGCAATCTTGCCCAGACGTCCGACCCATAACGCATCCACGATACTCATAAGCTCTGAAAAAAAGGCTGATAGAGCGACAGGCCAGGCTATTTTTGTTAAGAGGGATAAAGTCTTACTCTTACTAACACTCTCAATCAAGAAAAGTCCTTATGATGTCCCCACTTCCTTTTTTGCTTAGCGGTCTACTGAGCGCCCCGGGGCAATCGTCCGCTAGGCGGCTGTTCTGTAGGTGGAGGCGTAACAGGTTCCTTAGGTGTTGTGTCCTGAACTTCCGGCTGTATCACGGGAGTCTGGGGCACCGTGTCTTGCCCTGGTACTTCGCCCTCAATAGGTTTAGGGTTGTGTATGGCGTTTATCTCCCGCCATAACTTGAGAGCCTCGTCCTCCTGAACTCGTGCGAATCTGAGGTAGTTAATCTGGCTTCTGCGCTTCTCCGGGGTCCAGTCGAACTGGCTGGTCATCTCTTGAGGATAAGGAATACAGCTATCTTCATCGCAGGCAGCTGTTAGATATTCCACCTCGGTTTTATACAGCTTCGAAATAGAGATGAGTTTAGCCTGAACGTCAGGAAACTCCGGAGCAATGCGTTCAAGATATGTGGCGGCAAAACTCCTATCCTCTATCAACTGGGTAAACATCGTATAATTAGTTAAAACTATCGTGTCAAAATCCTCTTGCGGGATGTCCTGGAATTTTCCTGTTTCAAGGGTCTGCAGCCAGAAGTTTATTCCAGCCATACCGCAGTAGTAGTCGGAAACCTTTTCGGTATCAAGAACTTCCTCCGCTATAGCGAACGACCGGACAATGGCCTCTCTGCGGGTTGGCGGAACCGTGCGACCTTCTATCAGGCAGACTTTTCTTGGAAAAGCCTCTGCAAGCGTATACCCTTCTCTAAGACTTCTATAGGTTCTGACTATGAACTCCCTGCCGCCTCTCTGGTAACCGGTAATGATTCCCCAGTCAGGATACATGGTCATTCCGAAACCAAGCACTGGACTGCCTGCATCGATGGTCTGAAGGATTGATTGACGCATTGACTCGCGGTTGTTTTCAGTCTTTTCAAGCT
Organism: bacterium; assembly: GCA_012517375.1. NCBI lineage: Bacteria > bacterium. The sequence continues at coordinate 24,275 of JAAYVC010000059.1, forward strand.
CCAGGTTTTTGTATTCGTAACCCAGCGCCTTAAGGGCCGCCAGATCGCATCTATATCCCTCAGATGCCTGCGTCGCCATCATCGACCAGTCTCTAGATATCTGGAACCTGAAAGCGGCTCCGGAAAGACCCATAAGCATTGTATAATCGAGATTATCCTTCAGAAAGTTTGACGCTCGTGTAAGTGAAAGGATGTAGGAGTTGTTCATGCCGTCATTTTCCTTTAAAGGACCTATTCCTTGAAGCATCACCGCGTCCGAGGAGTATGTCAGTTCGGGTAGTCGCTGTTCAAGGTAGAGACCCATGGGGCCTGCAGGAAACATGAAGCTGAGATTTTCTTCGCCTCTGTCAATGATAACTTCTACGGAGTCCACGGCCATGTTCTTAGCCGCCTCAAGCTCTTCAATTGATTGAACGCCGTTTCCATTATAGGCGCGCAAGATATCGCCCTCGTGAATCTTGAGCTGTGCAGCGACGCTGCCCGGCACGATTCCTATTACAACAAGAAATGGCTCTTCCCCATTTTTATTCGAACGTCCCCCTCCTTTAGCGGCATGCACAGCCACAAAACATCCTGATACGAAGATAAGTGTTGCAAATCTCCAAACCAACTTCATTTTGCCTCCTTGAACATCTTCAATGAAAATTCCTCAACCGGCTTTATTGTGCCAGTTGTCGATAAGTAATGTATTCTTTTTTAATACAGCATGATTGTACAATCATTACTGCAGGAAATAGTTTACTCCAAAATATGAATCTTGCAAGCCCCCCCCATGACAATTATATAGCTTATTTTTAAGCGTTCTAATCTTGACAAAACCGACTTTAGAGGTAAAATTCACCTCACAATTAGTGTACGGCGCTATCGTCTAGTCTGGCCCAGGACATCTGGTTCTCAGCCAGAAGACTGGGGTTCGAATCCCCATAGCGCTATTAAACCCAAAGTAAAACGGCGTTTTCCTTTGGGAATCCGATTAACGGTCCCCCGACAGTTACAACGTACCTGCCGGGGGACTCTTTTAAGTTCACATAGGACAATAGCTTATCCTTTTAAGAGGTGATTCTTTTTCCCAAGGATACAGGTTGAGTGTTGCTATGCAGGTCGAAATTACGGAAGCACTACTGGAGAACGACACGGTTTCCGCTGGGTGATAAAGGGGTCAGGATTAAAGGTGTGCTGTCGAGAATTACTCCGACCCGTCAGGTCAGGATTAGAGATACGGGTTAAAAATCGTAATCAGCATTAAAGAAACGCGGTCAGGAATCCAGGACAGAAACTGGTCAAAAGATGGTCAAAAGCTGGTCAAATCATGGTCAAAAGATGGTCAAATA